>JAEZTD010000007.1 GCA_023443705.1 Bacillota bacterium
AACCGACACCGGAGCCGACGCCCGAACCGACACCGGAACCGACGCCGGAACCGACGCCGGAGCCGACGCCCGAGCCGACACCGGAGCCCACCGTCAGCCCTGCTGCGCAGGCGACCCAGACGCTGATCGATCTGGGCTGGCTGACGGGCAGCGAATCGAAAGAAGAAAAGGCAGTGCAGATCAGCCTGTTCCAGCAGGCGGCGATGGCAACCGGCCTCTTCCCGGAAGTTCAGGATACCGGCAATCTCGATCAGGCCACCATCGATTGCCTGACGAGCCCCGACGCCCCGGCAAATTTCTAAAAAACACTTCTGTTGCGCCGCCCGTTAAGGGCGGCGCTTAAGGCATCGAAAAACCCTATGGTTTTTTCGATGCGAAGGAAGGAAACCTGCGTGCGCCTGAAATCCTCACGGATTTCCGAGCGGCGCACTGACCGAAGGTATAGATAGCGCCACCAATATGCGTACTGGTGGCGCTATCCCGTTCCCGGCGTACACGCCGCCGGGAACGATTGAAACCCCTACGGAGACTTTGTTGATGGTCTGCGCGCCGCCCGTTAAGGGCGGCGCTTTTTTGTGCGCCGACGCATCATAAATTTCTCAGTTTTAAGCAATACTGATGCGTGATCGCCGGTTTGTGCGTGGCGGTCGAAGGAGGCGTCGATGTTCGGTTTTTTGAAAAAAATGCGTGCCCCCGAGGAACGGGCCGAGCTGTTTAACAATGGGCTATCCGGTCTAAAGGTTTCCGCGTCGCTTCAGGACAACGTGCGGCTGATGAAGGCGCTGTTTCAGGACGTGGACATCATGCGCTACCGATTCGTGTCCGAAGGCGGAAAGCAGGAGGTGGCCATCGTTTTCTCCGACGGCCTGGTGGACTCCGGCGCCATCAACGAGAGCATCCTGCGCCCGCTGATGGGGGCGACGCTGCCCAAGGGGCGCGACCGGATGCGGATCATGGCCGGCGAGATCATCGAAGTCAACGAGACGGAACTGACGGACGACATTAAAAAAATCGTAAGCTCCGTTTCCTACGGCGACACCATCCTCTTTGCGGAGGGTTGTGATGAGGCGGCAATCCTCAACACCAAGAAATTTCCCGTCCGCTCGGTGATGGAGCCGGACAGCGAAAAGAGCCTCGCCGGGCCCCGGGAGGGGTTTACCGAGTCCATCATGCAGAACGTTTCCATGATCCGCCGCCGGGCGCGCACCAACGATCTTAAAATACGCCATCTTACGTTGGGCCGCCGCACGCAGACCTGCCTCATGGTGTGCTACATGGACAGTGTGGTTGACCGCGGCGCGCTGGAAGAACTGATGCGCCGGCTTGGGCGGATCGACATCGACGGTGTGCTGGACTCCAACTACATTACGGAGCTCATCCGAGAGGCCCGGTTTTCGCCGTTTCGGACGATCGGCTACACCGAGCGCCCGGATGTGGCGCTGGGGAAGATTCTCGAAGGGCGCATCGCGATCCTGGTGGACGGCACACCCAACGTGCTGACGCTGCCGTACCTGTTCGTGGAAAACTTTCAGGCCAGCGAGGATTATTATCTGAGCTTCTACTACACGTCCTTCTCCCGCATGCTGCGCATGCTGGGGTTTTTGATGACGATCGCGGTGCCGGGGCTGTACATTGCCATCGTCGCGTTTCAGCACGAGATGCTTCCGTCGCCGCTTCTCATCAACATCACCGCCGAGCGGCAGAGCGTGCCGCTGCCGGCGGCGGTGGAGGCGTTTATCATGCTGATCGTGTTTGACATCCTCCGGGAGACCGGCGTCAGGATGCCCACCAACATCGGCCAGGCGCTGTCCATCGTCGGCGCGCTGGTCATCGGCCAGGCGGCGGTGGATGCGAAATTGGTGGCTTCGCCGATGATCATCGTGGTGGCCATCACCGGCATTACGAACCTTCTGGTGCCCAAGCTCAACGCGCCGGTGATCTACATACGCCTGTTCGTGCTGCTGCTGTCGTCGATGTTTGGCTTTTTCGGGCTGACGATGGCGCTTTCGCTGGTGCTGATCCACGTAATTTCGATGACTTCCTTCGGCGTGCCCAGCGTCTCGCTGGACGGAAACCTGTCCTTCGCGCGGGTAAAGGACATCGCGATCCGCGCGCCCTGGTGGGACATGGTATCGCGCCCGGAGGGGATTGCCAGCGACATGAAGCGCCAGAACCCGCCGGAGGAACCCGGCAATGCGTAGGGCTGCCGCGCTGATCCTGGCGTGCCTTCTTCCGGCGCTCACGCTGTCCGGCTGCTGGAGCTACAAAAGCCTGAGCGACATCTCCCTCGTCATTGGCCTGGGCATCGACAAGGACCCGGCAACCGGGGACTACAAGATATGTGCCGAAATCGTAGACCTGACCAAGGGCATCAAGGAGAGCCCGGGCGCCAAGTTGGTCGAGGCGAGGGGGAAGACCGTTTTCGCCGCCATTCGCGAAGCGAAGCGAAGGCTTCTGAACCGGCTGTACTTCGGCAACATGCAGGTTCTCGTGCTGGGTGAAGAAGTCGCCCGGGAGGATGGCATCTGGGCTGTGGTGGACTGGCTTATGCGCGATTCCGAGGGGCGCGAAACCGTCACCATGCTGATCATGAGGGACGGCAGGGCCTTTGACCTTTTGACCCTCAAAGGGCTCGACCAGTCCATCCTGTCGTTGGAGATCGACGCGATCATCTCCGAGGACAACAAGACCACCGCCTCCACCGCCCATTCGGAGCTGTATCAGGTGTTTAATATGCTGAGCAGCGCCGGCATTGCGCTGACGCTGCCAGCCTTTCAGATATCGGAGAA
>JAEZTD010000026.1 GCA_023443705.1 Bacillota bacterium
GTATGCGCCCTAGCGCGATTGCCGCACACGGACACCCACACGGCAATCTATTATTTTTGTCATAAACTTTCCTGCGGAAAAGAGCACGGGATATCCCATCGCCCACCCTCCCCTATGGAATGTAATAACGGAGTTTTCATGATTTTTGACCTTCACACCCATTGTCTGGAGCGCTCCAGATGCAGCCGTATTTCCGAACAGCAGTTGATTGAGGAAGCCATTGCTTCGGGCATGGATGGCCTTGTCATCAGCGACCATCACCGGTATGCGGACCCTACGCACTTAAAGGAATTGCAGGCACAATATGCCCCGTTTCTCATCTTTTCCGGCATCGAAATGACCATACCGCATTATGGAAACTTTGAGGGGGAGGATATTCTTTTAATCGGCGTTCATGACCCCGCCTTTGAAGACGCTTCCCGCAGCTGGACGTATGCAGAACTCCATGCGGCGGCAAAAGAGCAGGACGGCTTTTTAACGCTGTGCCATCCGTACCGTTACCACGATACCGTCACCATCGATTATGAGCGTATGAAGCCTGACGCTGTAGAATTGCATTCGAGCAACATCGGACGTTGCGATGAGGCGCTGATCTCTTCCTTGATTCAAAAAATCGGGTGCCATACCGTCCAGAATTCGGATACGCACCACCCCAACATGGTCGGCATGTACCATCAAGTCCTTCATAATCCGGTTTCCTCAGAGGCGGAGCTGATCCGTGAGTTGAAGGCGGGAAACTTCTCCTACGGATGCTTCCCCCATAAAATTGAGGCGTTCAACAACAAGGTTGCGGCGCGTGAAGAGACGGCGCGCACGCTGATTGCGCAAGGATGTACCGCACAGGAATATACTGCGGCTACTGGGCTATGGTCCGGATATTACGAGCGCGTCAAAATGGGAAAATCCTATCTTTGCTGATGCCCCGAAAACTGGCCTTTTCCGCATAAATCCGCCGCTGTTGTGGAATTGCTAAGATTGTGATTACAGCGAAAGGACAGCAAGGTATGGCAAAGCACCGCATCAGAAACGAGTTTTTCCGGAATTTTGAAAACGGCCTGCCCTACAGCCATGAGTACAGCGATCTTGATGAGGCAACGTTACAGGAACTTATCGGAGAACAAACGGATGTAACGGACGAATAGCATACACCAAAGCCCCGGTCAATACCGGGGCTTTGGTTTTATCGATTTTATCAGCGTTTTATGCCTGAAACCACATAAATTCCGCTGTCCGCAACAATGACGTCCGTATCGAAGTGCTGTTGAAATAGCATAGCCAGCTCTTCTTCATGCGGCAGCCCGCGCGATACGGCGGAAGCCACCCCCGCATGATGTCCGTTGATTTCTTCCCTGCTCTTCCCATGGGCCACCGTCAGCCTGCCTCCCGGCACAAGTGCGTTTGCAAGTACACCAATCAGCAGCGCAGGGTCCGGAAAATGCGGAAATGCGTTGTAGACCATACAGCGGTCAAACGGTTCTTCAAACACGGCCTCTTCCACATCCGCTGCCATCAGGCAAATCCGGGGATCATCGGATTTTGCCCGTGCCCGCGCAATCATAGCTTCTGAAAGATCGATGCCGGTCACTTTTTCTACATTCCGCTTCAGGTAATCTGGAAACAGTACGCCCGTACCACAGGCCACATCCAGCACGCGCATGCCCGAACCAATATCTGCGTAGTCAAAGATACGGTTGATCTTTTCATCATCATGGATGAGGCCCTCATCCCACTTAGGCGCAAGTTCGTCAAAAAAGGCGACGATATCGATCTTGTTCATGCGCACGCCTCTTCTGCCCGATAGCGGTTGTCGATGAGCTTCGCCTTTTCCAGTGCAACCACAATAGACGGGATCAGCGCGAGCTGTATGATAAGACCCGGCCAGCAGGTGACAAAATAGCTGGCTGTCCACGCGGCAAAGGAATACTTGCCCGCCGCAAAAATCAACGCGTTCACAGCGCCGCCTGCAATCCGCCCGGCAACCATTGCGGCAATCAGGCTTAGGTACAAATCCGCATACAGCTTTCCGGAGCACACTGTATGCATAACGATGCCGGACACCAGTCCGTAGATTGCAAGCTCAATCATCATGCCGGGCAGATAGGCCATCGGCGGCATGCCCGTCAGCACGCTCGACAGAAAAGGTCCTGCAATGCCGCAGATAATCCCGTACGGCGCGCCGCAGATCAGCCCGCAAAGCAATACCGGGATATGCATCGGCAAAAAGATACACCCCGCGTTGGGAATGGTATGAAACAGCATTGGCAATATCACACAAAGCGCAGTGCACATTCCCGTCATTACAAGCTTCTTGATGGCCGTCATTTTCTTCATGATCATTCCCCCTGTTTGCCTCGCAGCCGCGTTCTCCATAAACACGTTGCGCGCATAATTTTAGCACGCGTCGATTGTAGCAGCCCGCTACACTGCGCCACAAGCCCTATGGGGGGATGTTTTTTCCCTGCGGTATGTTACAATGAATAAAGAGAGTTTTTTGATATGAGGGCATCGCATGAACATTTTACGCGGGAAGTACCCTGCCGTCCGCAGGCATCATCATGAGCATACGCATTTCGACAGCCCGGAGCGTACTCATTCCCACGGGAAGCACGCACATACCAACACCAAGGTCGTACTCGACCGTCTGGCGCGCGCAAGCGGCCACCTGAATTCCGTGCGGACAATGGTAGAAAACGGACGGGACTGTTCGGAGGTCTTGATTCAGCTTGCGGCCGTACGTTCCGCGATCAACGGCGTCTGCAAAATTATCCTGAAGGATCATCTCGACCATTGTATTGTGGACGCTGTGGAAACCGGCGATATCAAAACGATTGAGGAACTCAACAAGGCGATCGAGCTTTTGCTCAAATAGCCCGTTCTCATATGAGAGCATCCTTCTATGCAAAGACGCGTATCGCATTGCGCAGCTCTTTTGCCTCATACAGGGCATGGTCCGCATGGATAAAGAGCCGCACCGTATCCGTTTGGCCTGAATAAACCGCAAGCCCGAAGCTTGCCGTCAACCGCAGCGCTGGAATATCGTCAAGCCGCAGTTCCAACAGCTTTTCTTGAATCCGATTGCAGCTGGCCGAGGCCGCTTCTAAATCCGCATGGCGGAACAGGAGGCAAAACTCATCGCCTCCGTAACGAAAGGGCATAGCGCCCCCGCAGTGTTCCTGAAGCACCCGTGCGAATTCTATGATGCAGCGGTCCCCAACATGGTGCCCCCATTGATCGTTGATGCTTTTAAAGTTATCGATATCGGCAATTGCCAAAATGCAAGCATTGTTCCTGCTATCCTCTTCTATATCCTTGAATGCAGCATGCAGCGCTCTCCGGTTAAAGATGCCGGTCATTTC
>JAEZTD010000052.1 GCA_023443705.1 Bacillota bacterium
GCTCTCGGTGGAGCGCCTGATCATCGTCGGCAGCGATCAGTCCATTGTATTTGCCATCAATTCCGCCAACGGTACGGCGCAGCTTTCGCAGACCACCATTGACGGCGGCAGCCTGACGCAGCGCAGCATCACGGCGGATCGGATCGTGGCCGGAGCCATTACGGCAAACGAAATCGCCGCCGCGACGATCATCGCCAACAACATCGCTTCCGGCGCGATCACCACCGACAAGCTGGCGGCGGAATCGGTCGACGCGAGCAAGATCAAGGCGGGCTCCATCACGACCAATCACGTCGCGTCGGGATTCGGCGAAGCGCTGAACCTATCCAGCAATCAGACCGTGCGCGCGGTGGTCACACAGAACGTATCGGAGGCCATCGCGGGGATCTCCGTGGGCGGCGTCAACCTGATCTCAGCCAGTGCGCGGCACAGCATCGTTGGGGAGGACTCCGACACCTGCTGGATCGCATCGGACGAGCTGACGCCCGGCGCAAGCTACACGTTCTCGGTCCGGGAAACGACGCTGGATGAGGGCAGCGCGGCGGGCATCTCCTGGGCGCTGGTCAATCAGGATGACGGCGCGATCGCGCAGAGCGGCACGCTCGATTTCACCTACGGGAAGCAGCGTGTGACCATGATCGTCCCTGATTCGGACGGCAACTGGTCGTTCTGCATCTACGCAGGGATGCGCGGCTTCACCTATGGCGTGACGGTAACGCTGGTGAAATCCAAGCTGGAGGAAGGCAGCCTTGCCACCGACTGGTCACCCGCGCCGGAGGATACGGACGCGCAGCTAAGCGAGATCGCGGGCAATGTGGACAGCCTCGACAGCGGCATGAACGCGCGCGTCCAGTCACTGATCGACGCAATGGGCCTTTCGGAGCAGTTTGCCAGCGCGGAGGCGTTCCTTGAGGCGCTGTCCGATATGGACACGATCCGCAGCCAACTGAGCCAGACCGATTCCGGGCTGACGCTGTCCCTCAACCGGCTCGTAAACGCCGAGTCGGAACTGACCAAGATCTTCACCTATTTCGATTTTGGCGAGGATGGGGGCGCGCCCTACCTCGACATGGGTACCAGCACCTCCAGCGTAAAGATGCGCCTGACCAATACCCGGCTGGCGTTTGTGCAGGCCGGAACGGAACTGGCCTATTTCAGCGATAACAAACTATACGTCACGCGCCTGGAAGCGGTGGAGCAGATCTCCATTGGCACCGCCGTCAACGGCTATTTGGACATGGTGACCACGCCGTCGGGCGTCGGCTTCAAGTGGCGCGGGTAAGGAGGGTCTGAGCAACACATGCCGACATTTTCAACGACCGCGACGCAGCTCAAGTACGCAAGCTCCAGCTCATGGACGAGCGGCAAAGCCCGGCAGGGCGTCTATTCATCCACCCGATACGAGGGCGCGATCCGCTTCACCGGGCTTTCGGATATGGATTTCTCGAACGTCGCGGTCAGTCAGATTCAGATGAAGGTCACCTTCGCGGCAGCGGGCGGCGCGAGCACCAAGTACCTCACGATGTACCAGGCGGCGCAGGACGCGATTTCCGGCAGCATCTCCGCCTTGCGCGGCAGCTCCATCGGCGCCATCACGGTATCGGAGGCGTACAATCGCACTGCGACACTCACCTTCAGCGAAACTACGAACAGCGCGCTGTACGCGAAGCTTAAGAGTTACTTTACTTCCGGGCGCGAGACGCTGATCTTGTACGTGCCCAGCACGCGCGGCACCTATTCCGGTGGATTCTGCTATGACTATCTGGCGGTCACCGCCATGACGTTGACCTTCACCTTCGAGTACCTCAAGAGCGACGGGTCGCTCGTCTCGACCAGCGTAGCCGCCGGGAGCACGGCGCAGATGAACATCACCGCCTACAATAGCGCTTACTCGCACCGGATCACATGGCGGTTTGGGAGCAACTCGTATGTACAGAGCTTGGCGGTGGGTGTCACCGGTGCCAGTTACACGATTCCCCTCTCATGGCTGAGCGCGATTCCCTCTGCTGTCAGCGGCGGAGCGACGGCTGTGCTTGAGACGCTGGACGCCGGAGGCGCTGTACTGGGCAGCGTGAGTCTCCCGTTTACCATCACCGCGCCGTCCAGCGTCGTGCCGACACTCGCGGGCATCAGCGCCTCGCCGGTCAACACCAACTCCGTATTGTCCGGCTGGAACATCTATGTGCAGGGGTTCTCGAAGGCAGTGATATCAATGCAGGGCGCTGCGGGCGCGCATGGGTCGAGCATCATTTCCTACTCCATCACGACCAGCCCGAATATCGGGAGTTCGGATACGACGTCCCTGAACACCGGAACCCTCTCCGTTCCGGGAACCGTCACGATCACGGCGAAGATTACAGACTCCCGAGGCCGAATCGCCACCAAGACGGCCACCTTCTCCGTGTACCCCTACGCCGCGCCCGCGTTCTCCTCTGTGGTGATGTACCGCTGCGACGTGAATGGCAACCGCAGGGACACAGACGGGACATACGCCTATGTGAAGGCGTCCTTCGGCTGTTCCGCGCTGTCGGGGTCAAATGCGGTCACCGGGCAGCTTACGCTTGCGCAGGTCGGCGGCGGCTACTCCACCTCGTCCGCGATCACCAGCGGCACGGCGCGCATTCTGGGCGGCAGCCTCGCCGTAGACGCGACCTTCAGCGTCATGATCACGCTGACCGATACGGTCGGCAAGACATCCAGCTATGCGGGGGAAATCAGTTCGGCCACCTACATCATGCATGTGAAAAAGGGCGGCAGGGCTGTAGGGTTCGGTATGGCCGCCGGTGCGGACGACACGGTTTCCTTCGGCTGGCCGGTGATCTTGGACGCGGCGCTTCAGGTTGCTGCGACCGGCTCGGGCGTGACCCCGCGCGCCCAATCGGCGCGAAACCTCCTGTTTCTGGGTACGAACCTCGATTTTCAGGATACGGTCGTGAACTGGGGCGCGCAGGGGTTCGGATGGGCGTGGTATACGATGGCGACGGTTTCATCCGTGACCAACAAGCCCACGACCTACGGGTTTCTCATGAACATCCCGATCACGGGAGCGACAGAAGTGCACCAGTTGTACTTCGCCCAGAGTCACGGCGCGATCTATCATCGAGGCGGCAACGCCTCCGGTTGGGGCGGAGATTGGAAGACGCTCTTTGATTCGGCGACGGTCGTTCCGATCTCCGCAGGCGGCACCGGTCAGACCAGCGCGGCGGGCATCCGAAACGCCATCGGGCTCGGCAACACCACGGGCGCGCTGCCCGTCGCCAACGGCGGACATGGTGCGACGAGCGCCAAGCAGGGACTGATTAACCTCGGAATCTTCTATTCAGCGACGCTCCCTTCCTCGGGCGCGGATGGGCAGATATGCCTGGTGCCGGTGAGCTATGGGAACCGCGATTTCGCACCATGTTCCAGAACGCATGCTTGTACTCATCCGAGGCGCGGCCCGTCTTGCCGACAGGGCTTTTTTCAGGCTTTGAGGTCAGCGGCGCGTTGGCGGGGGCATTCAGTTCGCGCTCCAGATCCGCCGCACGCTCTTCGCGTTCAATGGCGTGACCCAGATCGACAACCTCACGTTCCATCTTCTCATACGCCGCCGTGTCCTCAGCGGACAGCATGCCGTTGGCGTCCTGATGCTTGTCCAGAAAAGCCTTCGCCTTGTCCCAGATTTCACCGCGCTTCAAGCGCATT
>JAEZTD010000076.1 GCA_023443705.1 Bacillota bacterium
CCGGAACCGGAGCCAACACCGGAGGTCATCCAGCCAGCTCCGCCCAAGCTTCCTACGCCCGTACCTATCCCGGAGATGACGCCTGAACCTACGCCGGAGCCAACGCCGGAACCAACGCTTGAACCCACGCCGGAGCCGACGCCCGAGCTCACGCCCGAGCCGACGCCGGAGCCGACGCCCGAGCTCACGCCCGAGCCGACGCCCGAGCCGACGCACGACCCAACGCCCGACCCGACGCTCGAGCCGACGCCCGAACCGACGCCTGAACCAACGCCCGAGCCAACGCCGGAACTCACGCCGGAACCGACACCGGAACCGACATCGGAGCCGACGTCCGAGCCGACACCTGAACCGACCCCTAAACCCGAGCCTGCGGTCGCGCTGGCGATGACCGCCGACAAGCGTGAATACAGGCCCGGCGACGAGGTGCTGTTCTCAGTGACGGTCAAAAACGGCGGAGCCGTCGCATTGGAGCGCGTCGATGTCGCCGACCAACTGACCGGCGGGGAGAAGACCCTTCGCGACCTGGCGCCTGGTGCAAGCGAGACGGTTTCCTTTGCCTATGATATCCCGATGGACGCCGAGGCTGGGACGATTTCAACCAGCGCGAAGGCCGTGGCGCGGCCGGAGGGCGACTTTGACGAGGTCATCGCGGAAGGAACCGCCACCATAGCGGTCATCGGGAGCGCCCTCGGCGTAAAAATCGACCTGCCCGCTTCTGCGAAGCCGGGCGATACCGTAACGGCGACGCTGACGATTGAGAACGGCGGCGCGAAAAACCTGACGGGTTTGAAAGTCAGCGTTGTGCCGGAGGGCGCGAAGGCGGAAGGCGCAAACAAGCGGCTTAACGCCGGCGAGCGCATGACCGTCTCCTACCGGTACACGCTGCCCGAAGACGAAGCGCCCGGGCCGGTTTCGATGGGTGCGAGGATATCCGCCGCATCCGGCAAGGAGGCGCTCAAGGCGGACGCCGTTTCGGAGGTCGAGGTTGAGCGCGTTCCCGCGCTCAACGTGACCCATAAGGCGTCCGGAGACTCCGTCGAGCCGGGCGAGCGCATCGCCTATGAAGCGGAAGTGAGTAACGAAGGCAACGTCGCGCTGGTCAACATCGAGTGTACCAGCGATCTCTGGGGCATTGCAATCGACCCCGAGTCCATCGAGCCGTCCGGCGGCGCGAAGGTTAGCGCCGAGGCGCTTGTTATCGGGCGACTTGAACCGGGCGAGTCGGTGCGCTACCGCTACGAATACGCGGTCTCGGAATCGGCGGGGTCCGGGGATTTCGAGAACATCGTGACTGCCTCGGGCACCGACGCGCTTTCCGGCGCGGCGGTCAGCGCGCAGGGGGCTGCGACCGCGGCCATCCAGGCGGAGCCTTCGCTCGCGCTGCGCATCGCCGTGGACAAATCAAAGTACGCGCCGGGCGAGGAAATCACCTACACACTGGTGGCTGAGAACACCGGAAACGTAGCGCTTTCCGACGTGACGATCCGGGATCTGGCTGAAGGACTGACCGTTCTTGACATCGAAGCCTCCGACGACGAGGGCGCAGCCCAGGCCGGAGACGGAGAAGTGCGCCTGCCGCAGCTTTCCTCCGGCGCGACCATCCGCGTCGTCCTTGCCGCCAGCGCGCCCGCCGTGGACCTGAGCGGCGAAGGCGTCACCGTATCCGGCAGCCGGTTTGAACTCGCGCTCGTCAACCGGGCGGAGGTAAGCGGGATCATTGCCGAAAGCGGGGCGAAAGCCAGCGCCGAGGCGGAAGTCACAACCTTTGTCACCGGCAGTATCGCGCTGGGTGTCGAGGCGGCTTCCGACGCGCAGCGCTGCGCGCCCGGCGAAACCGCCCGCGTGCGCATCCGCGTGTACAACGACGGGGATGCCGCAATCAGCCGCGTCGTGGTGGAAAACGATCAGCAGTTCTCCTATAAAGGCAAAAACCGCGCCTCAATGGAGGTTACGACTTCCGGAAACAACGCGATCATCGAGCGACTTCAGCCCGGTGAGGACGTGACGCTGACCTACGAAAAGACCGTCCCCGAGGATGAGACGGCCCCGTCGGTGGATGTGAACTGGTTCGCCAAGAGCGCCTACGCCAACGCCGGCGCGACGCTGTCGGTCCCGATTGCTCAGCCCATCCCTGCGTCCGTTCAGGTGGAGATGACCGCTGTTCGGCAGGAATGGAATGAGGCGGGCGTGGTCGTCGGATTCGACGTCCTCGTGACCAACGACGGCGACCAGGTGCTGTACGCGCTCAATGTGGAAGGCGCAAGCGGCGGTTCCTTCACGGAGATGCCGGAAGGCGTCACAGCCGAAGGGCACACCGCCCGAATTGATGTGCTCCCGGCGGGCGAAACGCTGCGGCTTGGCTACGAAATCCCCGTTTCCCCGGGGAGCGGAGCGGAAGAAGAGCGCGTTGACGAGCAGATCACCGTTACGGGCTGGGCCGACGAAGCGCAGACGGATTCGGTGACCACCTTCGCCAGCGCGGGGGTCGTGCTTGAGCGGCCGGAACCCACGCCTACACCCGCGCCGTCCTTCACGCCGGAGCCCACGGCCGCACCCAGCCCCGCGCCCACGAGCCGGCTGCCGATCAACGTTCTGATCATCGGCCTTGCGGCGCTCGCGCTGTTCGGTGCGATCGCGCTCATGGTAATGGCGCGGCGCAAGCAGTAGCCGACCGGCCCAATAGCTGAAAGCTCAACATAAATGTCCGGGTACGGCAGCGCCGCGCCCGGACATTGGTGTTTTCTGGGAGACCTGAAGTAAGAACCCGGAAGCGGCGAAAGTCAGACCTGTCCGCCGAGGATGAGCATCTTGTCCATAAAATAACGCGCGATGCCCTGCGTGTCACTGGAGGGCCCGGAGCGCGCGTAATCGATGGCGACGCCCCGCATTAAGAGCCTGCCGCCCTTTTCGGCGCGGGCGCGAAGGGATTCCAGAAATCCGTCCCCCAGCCGCTCGATGCCGCCGCCGATGGCGATGCGACGGATGCCGGTCATGCACACGGCGTTATACAGGCCGCGAAACAGCTTTTCCGCAATTTCATCCATCGCGCGGATGACGGCATCACAGCCCGAATCTAAGGCCGCCCGGATCGATTGCAGCGTCACCGGATCGCCCGCTTCGCCGCCCGGCGCGGCGAGCCGCACCCGCTCTAAAATCGCGTCAAGGTTCACATACTGCTCCAAACAGCCGTGGTTGCCGCAGGCGCAGCGCTTGCCGCCGTCGCCGACGGTGATGTGGCCGATTTCTCCAGAAATGCCGCTGGCGCCGCGAAACAGGCTGCCGTCGCACAGGAGCCCCGCGCCGACGCCATCCCGGACGTAGAGGTAGATAAGGCTGTCCACCCTTTCGCCAAGCGCCTCCAACGCGACTTTTTCCGCGTAGGCGTGGGCCATGGACGTATTTCCGAAAAAGAGGGGTACGCCCAGCATCTGCTCCAGTTCCGCCATCACGCTCCGGCTGAAGGAGGCGCGCAGCTCGGTCATTGAAAAGGCTTCCTTCTCCGGGAGGTATATGCCCGGGAAGGCAACGCACACGGCGGGGGCGAGGGAAGGGTCGAACATGCGAGACCTGGTCAGCGCGCCATGAAGCAGCGCCGCATAGTCCTTGCCGGTGTCCGGGTACCCGTCCGGCACCGAATCCTCAAAACCGCCGTATCGCGCCGAGTCATGCTCGATGAACATGGCTTCGACGGGCTTAAGTTCCAGATCGTACAGTACGTACTGCACGCCCCGGCGGCTGAGGGCAAACGTTGGAATGCGGCGGCCCTCCGGCCGGACGCGTAGGTTGATGGGTTTTCTGCCGATTCTGTCCGTCTTGACGGGGCCTGTTTCAACGATCCATTCGGCAAGCAGCAGTTCCTCCACCAGCGCCGAAACGGTGGCGGGACTGAGCCCCGTGACACGAGAAAGATCGACCCGCGTCATCTCACCGCGGGCGTGCAATGTTAAAAAAATGCGCTTCAGGTTTTCATCCTTGATTGCCTGCTGAGAAGGCAGGCGTCCGTGATCTGAAGCCACGCCCGGAAGGTACATCATCGCCCGCTCAATCCTTTCGTGGGCTGGTGACGCGGCACCGCTTTGGTCAATGTATGGTCATTATACCGTATTGCACCAAATAATTCCACATAAAATAACGAAATGGATCACGATTCTCAATAATGCGCCTGCATTGCGGCGCGATTGACAGCCGCGCGACCCGGGTGTCATAATAAGTTGTAGAACGGCACAACAGGAGGACGGCTGTGAACACAATCGAAATTCGGGAAGGGTCGCTTCGCGCCCTCATCTACCCGGACTACGGCGGCATGCTGGGGCGGCTGACGCTGGGCGGCGTCGAGGTGCTCCATCTGGACGAGGCGCGCCTCGCGCAAGGGGCGGTGCTGGCGGGCGGAAATCCGGTTCTGTTTCCCTTTCCCAGCCGCACGCAGGGGGACCGGTACGAACTGGACGGTCGGAATTACCGCATGCCCTTTCACGGACTGGTGAGGGATTCGGCATTCGGCATAGAGGCGGTTCGGGATTCCGGCGCGACGCTCGTCCGCACCGGCTGCCGGGAGTGGCATCGCGACTGTTATCCCTTTGATTTCACGCTGCGCCTCGACTATCAATTGGAAGGCGGCGCGCTGCGGATGACCGCCCTCGTCGAAAACGGCGAAGACCGGCCGATGCCCCACGCCTTTGGCTGGCATCCGTACTTTACCACCACGGACAAGGCGCGCGTGCGCATTACCCCCAACATGGCTTATTGTGAAAAGTGGGACGATTCCGGCAAGGTGCCAATCCCTCCGGAGCGCGCCGAAATCGCGCACCCGGCGGACTATGTGATGAGCCGCCGGACGGGCGGCTTGGCCGAGATCGTGTCGCCAGCCGACGGGTACGGCGCGCGCATCCGCTCCTGCGAGGCGTTTCGCGCACTGGTGGTCTGCACGCTGTTTCCCGGCACCACTTGCGTGGAGCCCTGGATCGCGCTGCCGAACGCGGCCAACACGCGGGAAGATCTTGCCTGGGTGCCGCCCCGTTCGCAGGCGCAGTACGATTGTTTTATCGAGCCGTACCTACTCTGAGGACAAAAATTCCGTTGTTCTTTTGCACGAATAATGGTATGATGGGGCCATGAAGCTGATAGAGACAAAAAACGCTGTCGGTCACGTGCTGTGCCACGACCTGACGCGCATCGTACCCGGGGAAATGAAGGGTCCGCAGTTCCGAAAGGGCCATGTGGTGACCGAGGAAGACATCCCGATGCTCCTTTCGATGGGCAAGGAGCACCTCTATGTGTGGTCGCTCGAAGAGGGCATGCTGCATGAGGACGACGCGGCGGCGCGGCTGGCGAAGGTGCTCGCCGGGCCGGGCATGCGCCTGTCGGAGCCGCGGGAGGGAAAGATTGATCTCACCGCGGAATATGACGGGCTGTTCCGGGTGGACGCGGAGCGGCTTTTCCGGATCAACGCCATCGAGGGCGTGATGGCCGCGACGCGGCACGATTTCTTTCCGGTGTACGCCGGGGACAAGCTGTGCGGCACCCGCGTGATCCCGCTGGTCATCGAAGAGGAGCGAATTTTTGAGGCGGAGCGCGCCGCGGGCGATGCGCCGGTATTGTCGCTTCTGCCCTATAAGCCGATGAAGGCCGGCATCGTCACCACCGGGAACGAGGTGTTTTCTGGACGCATCCGGGACGCTTTCACGCCGGTGGTGGTGGAAAAGCTCCGCGCAGTGGGCATTGAGGCGCGGTTCTTTGAAGTAACGGACGACCGGAAGGAATCGATCGCCGAGGCCATCCTTTCGGTGCGGGATCAGGGCGCAGAACTGGTGGTTTGCACCGGCGGCATGAGCGTCGATCCGGACGACAGAACCCCCGCCGCGATCCGCCTGAGCGGCGCGGAGATTGTCACCTACGGCGCGCCGGTGCTTCCGGGCGCGATGTTCCTCCTGGGGTACTACCCGGACGGAACCCCGGTGATGGGGCTGCCCGGCTGCGTCATGTACGCGGCGTCCACGATTTTTGACATCATCCTGCCGCGCATCGCGGCGGGCGTCCGCGTCGAAAAAGCGGATATTGTCCGGTTGGGGCCGGGCGGGCTTTGTCTTCAATGCAAGCCCTGCCGGTACCCCGACTGCAGCTTCGGAAAACTCGCGTAAGGGGGCGGGGGGATGTACAAGGCGATCGTCGTCACCGTCAGCGACCGATGTTTTCGGGGCGAGCGGGCGGATGAATCCGGCCCGGCCGTCCGAGAAATGCTCTTGGAGGCGGGCTTTCAGGTTTCGCGCCTCGTGGTGACGCCCGACGAGCGGCCGGAAATTGAGCGCGCGCTGATCGAATGCTCGGAGGAAGCCGACCTGATCGCGACCACCGGCGGCACCGGGTTTTCGCTGCGCGACGTGACGCCCGAGGCCACGGAAGCGGTGTGCGGACGCATGGCGCCGGGCATCGCCGAGGCGATGCGGGCGGCCAGCCTCAAAATAACGCCCAGGGCGATGCTGTCCCGGGCGGCGGCGGGGATTCGCGGGCGCTGCCTGATCGTCAACCTGCCCGGAAGCGTGCGAGCGGCGCGGGAAAATCTAGCGGCGGTCGTCGACACGCTGCCGCACGGTATCGACATGCTGCGGGGCGGAGACCACCCGGTTCCGCCGCGAAAAGACGGGAGCCTGGAGGGTTGAATGCTCGATCTATTGGGTAGGACGATCAGGTACCTCCGGCTGTCCGTAACCGGCGCGTGCGATTACCGCTGCGCCTACTGCATGCCCTCCGGCATGAAGGCGTGGGAGGGACCAAGCCTTGCGGCGGCCGAATTCGTGGAAATCGCGCGGCAAGCCGCGTCGCTGGGCGTGACCAAGGTGCGGCTGACCGGGGGCGAGCCGCTCGTTCGCGGCGACATCCTGGACATCTGTCGCGGTATTGCGGCGCTGGACGGGGTTGAAAAGCTGTGCGTCACCACCAACGGCGCGCGGCTCAAGGCGATGGCGGGCGAACTGCGCTCGGCGGGGGTCGGGTGCGTCAACATCTCGCTCGACAGCCTGAAACCGGAAAGATACCGCGAGATCACCGGCACGGGCGAGCTTTCCCGCGCGCTGGGCGGCCTCGACGCGGCGCTTGCCGCTGGGTTTGAACAGGTCAAGATCAACACGGTGCTGATCGGCGGCGTAAACGACGACGAGATCCTTTATTTTGTTGAACTGACCCGGAACCGGCCCATCGAAGTGCGCTTCATCGAACTGATGCCCATCGGCCCCTCGGCGGCGTGGCCCAGGGAGCGTTTCGTTTCGGCGCAGACAGTGCTGGATCGCTGCCCGGGGCTTGAGGCCGTCGGCCGGTCGGGGGTTGCGCAGCGGTACAAAATGCCCGGATACGCGGGCATGGTCGGGCTGATCCGTCCCATTTCCGGCTGCTTCTGCGCGGAATGCGACCGCATCCGCGTGACTTCGGACGGCATGCTGAAGCCCTGCCTGCACGGCCGAGAGGAGATTTCGCTTAAAGGGCTTACCGGCGACGCGCTCCGGGAGGCGATCGCCCGTGGCATCCTCGCCAAGCCCCGCGCCCACGCGCTGGACGAGGGCGAAAGCAATTCGGCGCGGCCGATGAACGCGATCGGGGGATGAACGTGGAAAAAGAGCTGACCCACATCGGCGCGGAGGGGCGCGCGCGGATGGTGGATGTGACCGAAAAAGCGCCCTCCGTCCGCGAGGCGGCCGCGGTGGGCTTCATTCGGATGGAACCGGAGACGCTCCGGCTGATCCTCTCGGGCGGCGTCAAAAAGGGCGACGTGCTGGCGGTGGCCCAGGTGGCGGGCATCATGGCCGCCAAGAAGACCCACGAACTGATCCCCATGTGCCACCCGCTGATGCTGACCGGCGCGGACATCTCCTTTGAACCGTCCGAAGCGCCGGCGGGCATCCTGATCCGAGCGACGGTGCGCGTAAAGGGGGAGACCGGCGTCGAGATGGAAGCGCTGACGGCGGTATCGGCGGCGACGCTGACGATCTACGACATGGCGAAAGCCGTCGAAAAGGGAATGACCATCACAAACATCCGGCTCGTCCGGAAATCCGGCGGAAAGAGCGGCGATTATCAACGAACGGAAGAATAATGGGGCGCGTCGTATCGGTCAACATAAGCGATATCAAGGGCGTGCCCAAGCATGAAGTCAAAGTGATCCACCTGATCGAGGGGCATGGCGTCGAGGGCGACGCCCATGCCGGCGCGTGGCACCGGCAGGTGAGTCTTCTGGCGGAGGAGAGCATCGACAGGATGCGCGCGCTGGGGCTCGACGGCCTCGCCCGCGGCGCGTTCGGCGAAAACATCAACACCGTTGGACTTGACCTGTGCGCGCTCCCAGTGGGCGCTCGGCTCAGGGCCGGTGAAACGGTGCTTGAGATCACGCAGATCGGCAAGGAGTGCCACAACGGCGGCTGCGCCATCCGGCAGGCCACCGGCAAGTGCGTCATGCCAACCGACGGCGTATTCGCGGTCGTAATCTCGGGCGGAATGCTTCGGGCGGGCGACGAAATCGAAATCCTTCAGGCCGACTGAAGAACCGGAAACATCCCGCATGCGGTGGACAGCCGGCAATTGCCCAATCGATAGAACGCGGCCCGCGCAGGCGCATTGAGCGCCGCGCGGGCCGTGCGTTTTTCGGGGCAGGGTCTATACGATGCCGTTTTTCCGAAGAAAACTGAACGAATCGGCGACCGCCCGGTCGACGACGGCGATGTCACCTGGCTTTTTGGGGTTCATCGTGAAGTCCTCGGTGAACTCGATCTCTATGGACAGGGGGCCCGCGTAGCCGCTTGTCTGCGCTTGCCGGATGAAGCCCACGAGATCCAGCTCGCCCGAGCCGATGGCGGGGAAATTCCACACGCCCTTGCCGCCGATCTTGTCCTTCAAGTGGACGTAGTTGACGTGGGACAGACAGGTTTTCAAGTCGTCGCCAGGCAGCTTTCCGCCGTAATAAAGCACGTTGGCGGTGTCGTAGTTGATGCCGACGAGGGGTGAACCGACGGCCTCCACGATGGGCAGCAGGGACTGTCCCGTGCCGTAGTCGCCGTGAACCTCCAGCCCCAGTTTGAGGCCGCACCGTTCGAGGTCCGGGACGAGCGACCGGATGCTTTCGGTGAGCTTCTCATCGGTCAGCGCTTCGTCTCCGCCGAAGTGCGCTTCGCCGGTGGAAGAGATGATCCATTTCGCGCCCAGTTGGCGGGCAAATTCGATGTTCCTGCGGAAGTCGTCAAGCCGCCTGGGGTCGGTCAGGTTGCAGTGCCCGCTGAGGGCGATCACGTCAAGCCCGAGGTCCTTCATTAGCGCCTGAACGCGCTCAAGCCGAGCGCCGCCGGATTCGGGCATCAGGTGCTCCGTCCAGCCGCGCACCGCGGTCATTTCCACATGGGAAAAGCCTGCCCGGGCGATGCCCGGCAGCGCTTCCTCCAGCGAAAAGCCGTGGTACGTATTGGTATTGACCGCGACGATCGACATATCGTGCCCCTCCCGTGGGTTAAATTGCGGATGCCCCGTTTCAAACGGACGCCACCGTTCCAACTATAGCAAAACCTCAAGATCACTGTCAATCGCGCTTTTAGAGCCACCGTTTTTTGGGCGGTTCGCTTGAAGTTATACAAACTTTTTGCGAATTATTAATTTTTTTGTAGGACGCTGTGCGCGCGGCGAGTGTATGGTATAATAGCCACAAAACACAATATTCCTCTTTCGGTGACAAAGGCGCCCTGAAATGCGTTTTCAATGCAAAGACCCCGGACTCGAACACTCCCCGGCGTTCTAATGGCCAGGCAGCTCGGGTGGCGCCGCGCTTTACATCGTTTCAAGAGGAGTCCTCGAAAAGGCTGCCTTGAAAAAATACACTCCGAAGGAGAGGAAACCATGAAAAAAAGCTTGAGGTTTGTCGCTCTGGTTCTCTCGATTCTCATGACCCTCGGCCTCGCGACCGGCGCATTTGCCGAGTCCGACAAGAAAGTCCGGGTTGCGCTGATTCTCGAAGGCGCGATTTCCGACATGAGCTGGAACGCCACCGCCTACAACGGCCTTATGAAGATCGAGGCGCTGGGCGCCGAGGTCAAGTACATTGAAAACATCCCCGCGTCTTCCGTGGCGGACGCGATCCGTACCTTCGGCGACGAAGGCTACGACGTGATCTTCCTGTCGACCAACAGCTACGCCGACGCGGGCGCCGCCACCGCCAAGGAATATCCGAACACCCAGTTCTACTTCATCAACTCCAATATCGTGGACACCAACTGCGCGTCGTTCGTCATTCAGGACGCCGAGCAGGGCTTCCTCATGGGCGCGCTGTCCGCGCTTCTGACCCAGTCCAAGACCGTCGGCTTCATCGGCGGCCTGGAGATTCAGCCGATCAAGAACGGCGGCCTGGGCTTCGCGCAGGGCGTGGCCTATGTCGATTCGTCCATCAAGGTTCTGGCCCAGAACACCGGCAGCTTTGACGACGTCAACGCCGCCAAGGAACTCGCCAAGTCCTTCGTCGGACAGGGCGCGGACGTCCTTTCCCCGATGGCCAACCAGGCTTCTCTGGGCGTCATGGAAGCGGCCCAGGAGAGCGGTACCGCCAAGGCGATCGGCTCCGGCCTGAACCAGGAAACCGTCGCGCCCGACGCCGCGGTCACCGCGATCGTCAAGGACACTTCCATCGCCTACGAAGCGGCCTACAAGACCTACCTCGAGAAGTCGATTCCGTCTGAGCCCATCAAGATGGGCGCGGCCCAGGGCGTCGTGTACATCGGCGACTACTACACCGAAGTCTCTGAAGAAGTGAAGGCCAAGCTGGCGGACATCTACGCCAAACTGGCCGCCGGCGAGATCACCATCACGCTGCAGTAATCTGCCTTTGACGAGGGCCCGACCCGGCCTCGGCCGGGTCGGGCCAAAGTTTGACCGGCTTCCAGCCGAGAGGGCATGGAGGCCTAGCGCATGCGGCGAGATGCCGGGAGCGGGCGCTTTTCGGAGCGATCGATCCCGGCCTGTCCATCCGACCGTCTGAAATGCGTATTCCGAACGGATCACGCCCGGCGCTTCATCGGGCTCATCCTTACAACATGCGGGAGGGGATTCAATGACCGCAAACAGCTTTGTCGGCAAGCTGAAGTCCAGCCTGAAGAGCGTCTATTACCCGGTCGCCGCGCTTGTGATATCGCTTCTGATCGGCAGCGTCGTCATTCTTTTGACGTCCAAGTCGAGCCCGATGGAGGCCTATCAGGCGATGCTCAAGGGCGCGTTCGGCACGCCGCGCGCCTGGGACGAGACCTTCGTCAAGGCGATTCCGTTCATGTTTACCGCGCTGAGCTTCGCCATCGCGCGGCGGTGCGGCATCATCAACCTGGGCGCGGAAGGCCAGTTCAAGATCGGCGCGCTGGCGGCCACGCTGGTTGGCGTCAGTTTCCAGGGCATGCCCATCTGGATCCACCTGCCCATGGCGCTGGCCGCGGGCTTTCTCGGCGGCGCGGTTTACGGCCTCGTGGTCGGCCTCCTCAAAATCCGCTTTGGCGCGAGCGAGCTGATCACCACGATCATGCTCAACTACGTAGCGTCGCAGATTCTGGATTTCTGCGTCAACGGACCGATGCGCGACAGCGCGAGCAGCTCCTACCCGCAGAGTGCGCCAATTCTTGAAACCGCGCTCATGCCCAAGCTCTTCGGCGGCACCTCCCGGTTGCACTGGGGACTGGTGCTGGTGATTGTGATGATCGTCTTCTACTACTTCTTCCTGTGGAAGACCACCAAGGGCTTTGAAATGCGCGTGGTGGGCCTGAACCCGTCGGCGGGCGCCTATGCCGGCATGAGCATTAAAAAATCCAGCCTGCTTTCGATGTTCCTGGCGGGCGGCTTCGCCGGGCTGGGCGGCTGTTTGGAGATCATCGCGGTGCAGGGCAGGCTGATGCTGACCTCCTTTACGATCTCTTACGGCTTCACCGGAATCGCCGTGGCACTGATGGGCAACAACAACCCCGTGGGCATCTTCCTGTCGGGCGTCCTGTTCGGCGGGCTCCAGTCCGGCTCGCTCAAGATGCAGACGCTCACGGACGTCTCCTCCTCGGTGGTTCTGGTCGTTCAGGCGCTCATCATCCTGTTCATCGCCGGGCGCGCCATGTTCGTATGGAAGCGCAAGGCGAAGGCGGTCAACGTAAAAGGCCCCTCCGATCCGACAAAACCCATCGCGGACGTGGGAGGTGACGCGGCATGAACATTCTGGTCAGCTTTCTTTCGTCCGTCATCATGCTTTCTACGCCGACGCTCATCGCGGCGCTGGGCATTGTGTTCAGCGAGCGGGCGGGCATCGTCAATATCGGCACCGAGGGCATGATGCTCATCGGCGCGCTGGCGGGGGTCATCGGTTCGATGATGACCGGCAGTGTCTGGCTCGGCGCGCTGATCGCGATGGCGGTGGCGATGCTGTTCGCGGCGATTTTCGCGTTCTTCACCGTCGTCGTCAAGGCGGATCAGACGGTCATCGGTACCGGCATGAACATCCTGGCGTCGGGGCTGACGATCACGGTCAACCGCGCGGTATTCGGCGCCTCCACCAGTCCGCCGAAGATTGAGACCTTTGTCAAAACGCCCATTCCGCTGCTCAGCGACATCCCGGTCCTGGGGCCGGTGCTGTTCAACCAGCCGCTGCCGGTGTACATCGCGTTTCTTCTGGTGCCGGTGGCCTGGTTTATGATGTTCCACACCAATACGGGGCTGAAGCTCCGCGCCGTGGGCGAGAACCCGCGCGCCTGCGACACCGTGGGCATCCACGTCGCCCGCACACGCTTTATGAGCGTTCTTTATTCCGGCCTCATGGCCGGCTTCGCCGGGGCGTTTGTCTCGATGGGGCAGATGTCCTTCTTTACCGAAAACATGATCGCCGGCGGCGGGTTCATGGCGCTGGCGGCGGTGGTGTTCGGCAACTATACGCCCGTGGGCGTCATGGGCGCCGCACTGGTCTTCGGCGCGAGCAACGCGCTGAAATTCCAGCTGCAGGCGCTGTCCACCGGCATTCCCTCGCAGTTCCTCGTGATGCTGCCCTACATCATCACGATTCTGGCGCTTTGCGGGCTGATTCGGCGCAGCAACAAGCCCGCGTCGAGCGCCGTCCCGTACGTGAAGGAATAGGAGGCAGCGGCATGGCATTACTGGAAATGCGGCATGTGACCAAGCGGTTCGGCCCGGTCGTCGCCAACAGCGACGTGAGCCTCACCATCGAGCGGGGCGAGGTACACGCGCTCCTGGGCGAGAACGGGGCGGGCAAATCCACGCTGATGAACATCCTCTACGGCATGTACGCCCAGAGCGAGGGCGAAGTGCTCTATAACGGCGTGCCCGTGCGAATCAAGGACCCCCGGCAGGCGATCGAACTTGGCATCGGCATGGTGCACCAGCACTTCATGCTGATTCCGGCGCTGACAGCCATCGAAAACGTGGTGCTGGGCTACGCCGGAAACCGCGAGGTGCTGGACCTCAAGGAGGCCGCACGGCGCTTCACCGATATGGCGGCACGCTACAACATGAACATCGACCCCTGGTGCAAGGTGGAGCAGCTCTCCGTCGGCCAGCAGCAGCGCCTGGAAATCCTGAAGGCGCTGTTCCGGAACGTGGAGCTTCTGATCCTCGACGAGCCCACGGCGGTTTTGACGCCCCAGGAGGTCGAAGGCCTGTTTGAAATGATCCGCCAGCTGACCCAAGAAGGGAAGACGGTCATATTCATCAGCCACAAGCTTAACGAGATCATGACCATCTGCGACCGCTGCACGGTGCTGAGGCTCGGGAAAGTCGCTGCGTCGGGCATCCCGATCGCCGACATCACCGACAAGCAGCAGCTTGCGGCGCTGATGGTGGGGCAGAGCGTCGATCTGGTCGTGAAAAAGCGGGACGCCGAGCCCGGTAAAGTTGTGCTGAAGGTGGAAGGCCTCTCCTGCCTCAGTGCGCGCAACCTGCCCGCGGTGCGGGACGTTTCCTTTGAACTTCGGGCGGGCGAGATTCTGTCGGTCTGCGGCGTGGACGGAAACGGTCAGTCGGAGCTCGTGAAGGCCATCTGCGGCCTCATCAGGCCCACCGGCGGCAAGATCGTCATTGACGGCACGGACGTGGCCGGAAAACCACCTCGCGAGGTTTTGAAGCGTGGCGTTTCCCACATCCCGGAAGATCGTCACAAGATGGGCATGGTCGCCCGGATGAACATCCGTGAGAACCTGACGCTGATGAGCTACGACCAGGCCCCCTTTTCCCGACGCGGCGTCATCCGGTGGCGCTGGATCGACAAGCATTCCGCCGAGCTCTGCGCCCGCTACAACGTCAAGACCCCCAACGTTTCGGAATTCGCGGGGAACTTGTCCGGCGGCAACCAGCAGAAGTTCGTGGTCGGGCGTGAACTCGACAGAAAGCCGCGGCTGCTCGTGGCGGTGCACCCGTCGCGTGGCCTCGATATCGGCGCGACCAAGTACATCCAGTCCCGCATCGTGGAAGAGCGCGACCGCGGCGCGGCGGTGCTGCTCGTCTCCACCGAGCTCGACGAGATCCTCGAAATGTCGGA
>JAEZTD010000098.1 GCA_023443705.1 Bacillota bacterium
ATGTCCGCGGCCCGATGGTTTATTCCAGGAACCCATCCTTTTCAATTTTCATGATCATGTCCACGCGGCGCTGGTGCCGCCCGCCCTCAAAGGAGGTGTCGAGGTACGTGTCCACGATCATCTTCGCCAGTTCGCTGCCCACCACCCGGGCTCCGAAGCACAGGATGTTGCAGTTGTTGTGGGCGCGGGCCATTTTGGCGCTGTAGGGCTCCGAGCAGACCGCGGCGCGGATGCCGGACACCTTGTTGGCCGCGAGGCTCATGCCGATGCCCGTGCCGCAGATCAGGATGCCCAGGTCGCACGCGCCTTCGGCCACCGCGCGGGCGGCCATGTCGGCGTAGACGGGATAATCGTCGGTGGGGCGGGGCTCCGTGATGTCGTAGACCACCGGCTGAAGCCCCCGCGCCTCGAGATGGGCGCGGACAATTTCCCGGAGGTCCGCGGCGGCGTGGTCGGATGCGAGCGCAATTTTCATGGGGATCACCTCGTGGTTATTTTGTGTGGGGTTCGGGGAAATCATCCCCCGACGGGCGGTCCGGCGCTTCTTCGCTAGCGCGTGCTCTTGTCGTACGGCACGCCGCTGGCACGGGGCGCCTGGGACTTGGCGCTGGTGAACGCCAAGACGACCAGCGTGGCGATGTAGGGGATCATCTTGTAGATGTCTGACGAGATCGGCAGGCTCTGGAGGCCGGGGATGCCGGAGTACGCCGCTGCGATGGTCTTCATCAGGCCGAAGAACAGCGCGGACAGAAGGATCCGAAGCGGCTTCCACTGGCCGAAGATCAGAACCGCCAGCGCCAGAAAGCCGTAGCCGGCCACCGTGGCGTTGAAGTTGGTGGAGGTCGGCACCACGAACACGAGGCCGCCAAGGCCAGCCAGCGCGCCGGAGATCAGGACGCCCGCGTAGCGGATTTTGTAGACGTTGACGCCCACGCTGTCCGCCGCCTGCGGGTGCTCGCCGCAGGCGCGGAGCCTGAGG
Organism: Bacillota bacterium; assembly: GCA_023443705.1. Lineage (GTDB taxonomy): Bacteria > Bacillota > Clostridia > Christensenellales > Aristaeellaceae > JAEZHK01. Next base: position 980 of record JAEZTD010000098.1, read on the forward strand.
CCGAAGCGGGTCTTGTACAGGACGAACGCCGCGACGGCGAGGATCACGAGCCCCACGTAGGTGGTGATGTAGCAGTTGCGGAAAAGGAGCGGCCCCAGGAAGGGGATGTCCCCCAGCACCGGCACCTTCTGAATGAAGAAGGTGTTGGTGAACTGGATCTGCTGAACGCCGTTCTCCTGCAGCGAGCGGGCCATGTAGATCGAGAAGGCCGGGGCGAACATGTTGAGCGCGGTGCCGGAGATGGTCTGGTCGGACCTGAGGGACACCGCCGCGTAGGCATGAAAGAACGAGAACACGAGCCCCGCGCCCGCGGCGATCAGGATCGCGAGCATCAGCTGCCCCTGCCCGTTGATGACGCCCTGCGTCTTATTGATGAAGAAGATCGACGCGAACGCGCCCATTACCATGATGCCCTCGAGGGCGATGTTGACCACGCCGCTGCGCTCGGAGAACATGCCGCCCAGCGCCACGATCAGAAGCGGGATCGAGAAGAACATCATCTGCTGGAAAAGAAAGAAGATCGTATCCATTACGCGCCCCCCTCCCCGGTCTCGCCGCGCCGCGCCCTGCGCGTGCCGGCCCTCGAGATAAGATCCCGAACCAGAAGCGAGAACGCGCTGAAGTAGATGACCATCGCGATGATGATGTCGATGACTTCCTGCATGTATTTGAGGCTCTGCAGGTACGTTCCGCCCACCGAGATGTAGGCGACGAACAGCGCCGAGAAGATGATGCCGATGGGGTTCGAAAGCCCCAGGAGCGCCACCGGGATGCCGTTGAAGCCCTGCGCGGAGAGAACCTCCGCCACGTGGATGTGCAAGCCGCTGGCCGGGGCCAGATACATCAGCGCGCCCGCCGTGCCCGCCAGCGCGCCGGCCAGGACCATCGAAAGAACGATCGTGCGCTTCTCGCTGATGCCGGCGTAGCGGGCCGCGTTTTTGTTGAAGCCGCAAGCGCGAAGCTCATAGCCGAAGGTGGTCTTGTTCAGCAGCACGTACATCACCACCGCCAGCGCGATGGCGACCAGGATGCCGGCGTTGACGCTGGACACGTCCACGTACTTGCCGGTGAGGTTGTAGAAGATCTTGTCCAGCCCGCCCTTCGGGATCACGGCGGCTTCCGCCACATTCTTCGTCTGGTTCTTGGTGGAATCAAATATGATGGAGCCGCGGATCATGAAGTTGATGCCGTACATGCCGATGTAGTTCATCATGATCGACGAGATGACCTCGTTGACGTTGAGCAGGGCTTTGAAAAAGCCCGGCACAAGCCCCCAGATGCCCCCCGCGACCATGCCTGCCAGGATGCCGACCACCCAGTGAAGCCCGCCGGGCAGGAACGTCCACGTGCAGCCGACCCACACCGAAACGGCGCCGCCCACCATAAGCTGGCCGGGCGCGCCAATGTTAAAAAGGCCGGTTTTGAAGGCGAAGCCCACCGAAAGCCCGGTCATAATCAGCGGCGTGGCGAGGTAGAGTACCTGCCCGATGCCCTTCATGCCGTTGTTGAAGCCGCCCTTCAGGATGATGAGAAGTCCCTGGAAGGCGCTGTCCGGCTTTGAGAACAGAAGGATCAGAAAGCCAGCCAGAAGCCCCGCGAGGATCGCGATCAGCGACGCGGACGCGTTCTTCATGCCCTTCTTCACGAGGCGTTCCCCCCTTTCGAACCGGCCATGTACAGGCCGATTTCCTGAATGGACGCTTGCTCTGGGTCGAGCTGCGCCACGATGCGTCCCTCGAAGATTACGAGGATGCGGTCCGACAGCGACTTGACCTCGTCAAGCTCCAGTGAAATGAGCAGTACTGCGCAGCCCCTGTCCCGGGCCTCCACCAGCTGACGGTGGATGTATTCAATGGCGCCCACGTCGAGGCCGCGCGTAGGCTGCACCGCGATCAGAAGATCCGGCTCCAGGCTGATCTCCCGGGCGACGATGGCCTTTTGCTGGTTGCCGCCGGACATGGAGCGTGCGACGGTGGCCGCGCCCTGGCCGGAGCGGATGTCGAAGCGCTCGATCAATTCGTCCGCGTGCTGCGCCACCCGGTCAAACCGGATGAAGCCGCGGTTTTGGTACTCGCCCGTCTGGTAGCTCTTGAGCACCAGGTTTTCCGAGAGCGTAAAGTCCAGCACCAGCCCGTGCTTGTGCCGGTCCTCCGGAATGTGGGAGAGCTTCAGGTCGTTTCGGCGGCGGATGGGCGCGCGGGCGATGTCCGCGCCTTTTAACAGGATTCTTCCGGAATCCGGCGCGGCGAGGCCGGAGATCGCGTAGACCAGCTCGCTCTGGCCGTTGCCGTCGATGCCGGCGATGGTCACGATCTCGCCCCGGCGCACGGTGAAGCTGACATCATTTAAAACGAGTTTGTGGTGGTCCCGTGCGCGCATCGAAACGTTCTCGAGCGCCAGAACCGGCTCACCCGGCTTGGCGGGGGACTTTTCGATCGACAGGTTGACCTTTCGGCCCACCATCATCTCGGAGAGTTCTTCCTTGGAAACCGGCGCCACGTCCACGGTGCCGATGAGTTGGCCCTTGCGCAGGACCGTACAGCGGTCGGCCAGCTCTTTTATTTCGTCGAGCTTGTGGGAGATAAACAGGATGGACTTGCCCTCCGCCGCGAGGCCGCGCATGATGCGCATCAGCTCCACGATCTCCTGAGGCGTCAAGACCGCCGTGGGCTCGTCAAAGATCAAAACCTCGTTGTCCCGATAGAGCATTTTCAAGATTTCGGCCCGTTGCTGCATGCCGACGGTGGTGTCCTCGATCTTTGCGTCCGGGTCGATCTTAAGGCCGTACCGCTCGGACAGCGCGACGACGCGCTTGCGCGCCTCGTCCATGCGGAGCATGCCGCGCCGCACCGTTTCGACGCCCAGAATGATGTTCTCAAGCACCGTCATGTTGTGCACGAGCTTGAAGTGCTGGTGCACCATGCCGATGCCTTCCGCG
>JAEZTD010000054.1 GCA_023443705.1 Bacillota bacterium
GAGCCACCCGATGGTGACTTCCGGACCCTATCAGCTGGTCTCCTACGACCGCGCCACCGGCACGATTGCCTTCAAGGCCAACCGCGCCTACAAGGGCAATTATGAGGGGCAGCGCCCGCTGATCGACGAAGTGACGCTGGTGCCCGTCAAGAACGCCGAGGCGCTTGCGAAGCTTGAGGCCGGCGAGCTGAACATCATCAACAAGATCAGCGACGCGGCGGTCATCACCGAGGGCGTCTCGCTCTACGGGGAACAGAAGCTCAAGATTTCCAACTACCTGCGCTCCGGTTACGGCTTCATCGGCTTCGCCAATGAACAAGGGCCCACCGCCTCCGCCAGCGTGCGCAAGGCGATCGCCCATGCGCTGGACAAGGAAACTTTCGCCAAGGCCTTCACCGGCGACAACGGCCAGGCGGTCTACAGCTACTATGGCCTCGGCCAGTGGATGGTCAACCAGTACGTCAACGAGATGAGCGAACTCGTGACCACCTACCCGCTCGATTTGGCGGCGGCCAGGGAACTGCTCGAAAAGGACGGCTGGACGCTGAACGAGAAGGGCAACAAGTTTGTCGAAGGCACCGATCTGGTGCGCTATAAGCTGCTCAAGGGCACCGCGCTCCGTGCGTACAACGCGGTGGAGAACCCGGTTATTGAGGCGGTCAAGGTAGGCAAGAACACGCTCCTGCCCCTCAAGCTGCACTTCGCGAAGCTCAAGGACAGCCAGGCGGCAAAGCTTCTGGACGAGATGCTCACCGCAAATCTCAAAGGACTCGGCTTTGACGTTCAGATCACCGATGTGGACTTTGCCGAGATGCTCGCCTCCGTCAATCGCCAGACCAGCCGCACCTACAACATGTTCGCCTTCGCGACGAACTTCACCTACGTGTTCGATCCCTATTTCGCCTTCAATGGCGATCCGGAGTACCAGGGCTCGCTCAACCAGTACGGCATCAACGACGACAAGCTTCTCGCGCTGGCCTTGAACCTCAGGGAAACCACGCCCGGTGACGAAGCGACCTACAGCGAGCGCTGGCTGAAGCTGATGCAGCGCTACAGCGAAGTATTGCCGACGATCCCGCTCTACTCCAACGTTTACTACGACTTTGCGGGCATTGAGGTGCAGGGCTACCTGCCCAACGCCCATTGGTCGTGGCCGTCGGCGCTGATGTACGCGTACCTCGGCGAGGTGCTGGAATTGCCCAGCCTGACAGAGCCCGGGGCCGAAGCGCCTGCCACCGAAGCAACGGAGCCTGCCGCCACGGAAACACCCGTTGCCGAAGCGGCGCCCGCGACGGAAGCCACCGTAGCACCCTGAACGTTTTGAACCTTCTGAATCGCCCGGGCCGAGATGGCCCGGGCGATTCATCTTAAAAGAGCCTGTATGGGAGATACCCTTCGCGCGCGATGCTATTGGCAGCGAGAGAGATGGCTGCTATAATCGAAACATAGGCCATGAGGATGGGGGAGAAAGCATGATCCTTTGTGTGGGCATCGCGGTGTGCGACGTACTGGTCAAGCCGGTTTCGGAGGAGACGCTGGCCCGGGATACCACGCGGGCGGATTTCGTCCGGCTGCTTGGCGGCGGCGATGCGTTCAACGCCGCGGGGAATATGGCGGCGCTCGGCGCGAAGGTGCGGCTGGTCTCCGGCGTCGGCCGCGACGAGCTGGGCGACCTGCTGCGCGGAAGCCTTGCCCGGCAGGGGGTGGAGGCCGGGCTGGTAGAGAAGGATGCGCCCACATCGGCGGCGGCGGTTTTGATCCGGCCGGACGGCGAGCGCAGCTTTGTCTCGTTCCGCGGCGCGAGCCACCAACTGGCGGAGCCGGACATCCGGGACGCGGCCTTTGAAGGCGCGGCACTGATGTACGTGGGCAGTGCCTTTGGCCTTCCGGGGCTTGACGGAGAGGGGATGGCGCGGCTGATGGAGCGGGCGAAAGCCGCTGGCCTTGTGACCGCGCTGGACGTCACCAACGAAATGTCACAGGAGCATCTCGCGCCCTTTTCCCAGGTGCTGAAGAACGTAGACATCTTCCTGCCCAGCCTGCGGGAGGCGCGCAGCCTCACCGGCTGCGACCGTCCGATCGATGCCGCCCGCGTCTTCTCCAGCCTGGGCCCCCGGACGGTGGTGGTCAAATGCGGCGCTCAGGGCTGCGTGGCGCTTTCGGAGGGCGGGGAATACGCGTCCCCGGGCTTTCCGGCGGAAGTGGCGGACACCACCGGCGCGGGCGACGCCTTTGTTTCGGGCTTTCTGGCGGCGCGGGAGAAGGGCTATGGGTTTGTGGATTGCCTCGCCTACGCCAACGCCGCGGGGGCGGTGTGCGTCGGTAAAGTGGGCGCTTCCGGCACCCTCCGGGATTTTGAGGAGCTCAAGCGGATGGTGCGGGTACGAAGCATGCGGGAGGACGCGTAAAATGGCGGGGCGCAGATTTGAACTTACGGTCAGCGGCTTTGGCGTATCGGCGATGCTTTCCGAAGCGTCGGAGCGCGCGCTGGAGGGACTGATTGACCATCTTTTTGCCCGGCAGGCGGCTAATAGCGAGCGGCTGATCGCCTTCCTCGCGGGCCCGCCGGGCGCAGGCAAGAGCACGCTGTCGCTCATGATGGAAGAGCTCGCGGCGTCGCGCGCACCGGGTCTATTGCAAGCGCTACCGATGGATGGCTTTCATTACCCTGCGCGATACATCGCATCGCATACGGTGGTTCGGGACGGAGAAATCCTGCCGATGGCCCGAGTCAAGGGCAGTCCCGAGACGTTTGATGCGGCGGCGCTCGCGGGCGCGGTGCGCGCGCTGAAGGCCGGCATCGAACGGTGGCCAGTTTACGACAGGCGGATGCACGATGTGGTGGACGGCGCCATTTTGGTGACCGGTGAAATCCTTTTGGTGGAAGGCAACTGGCTGCTTCTGGACGAGCCACGGTACTCGTGCCTTCGAGATGTCTGCGATTATGCCATCGCGCTGTGGGCAGACGAAGCGGTGCTACAGGACCGGCTGATCCGGCGCAAAATGCAAGGCGGTGCGAACGAGGCGGATGCCCGCGCCCACTACGAGTGCTGCGACGGACCAAACATCCGCCGCTACCTTGAGTACAGCGCGTGGGGGGACATCAACTTCCAGGTCACGGGCGACGGTGCGTACGCGGAGATGTAGCGGTTTGGAGGACTGTAGGGATGGCAGCCGAAAGCGGCTGCTATTTTTGCATATTTTGCGTATTGTGTATATTAACAATTTGTGTCATGATGAAGTGGACAAGCGCCTGCCGTACAAGGGACAAACGATGCTTGGAGGGATGTCGGTGAATTGGGACAGGCTGTTCATGCTGCCGGGAATCGGGTGGATCGGCCTCGCGCTGGTTGTCATGGTGCTTTTGATCGCGTTTCGGGTGCAGTACGTCAACGTTGCGCCCAACGTTGCGCTGATCATCTCGGGGCGGCGCAGGTAGTACCGCGTCAAGGACGATAAAGGTCGCGAGGTAGTCAAGCGCTTCGGCTACCGCATCGTGCGCGGCGGCGCAACCTTTGTGATTCCGTTCTTTGAGCGGGTCGATCAGCTCAATATGGGCATCATGCAGGTGGACATCCGCACCACGCAGCCGGTGCCGTCGCAGGAGTACACCCCGGTCAAGGTGGACGGCGTCGACAACATCAAGTTCGGATCGGACGACGTATCCATCGCCACCGCCGCCGAACAGTTCCTCGGCTGGAAGCCGGCAGACATCGCGGCCATCGCCACGCTGGTGCTGGAGGGCAACATGCGCGAGATCATCGGCCGGATGACCATCGCGCACCTCGTACAGAACCGCGACAAGTTCGCGGCGGAGACCTCCAAGGCGGCGGCCTCCGACATGCGCAACAAGAGCCTTGAAATTGTCAACATCACCATCGCGTCTGATCCGGCCAAGGAGGAGTGCTTTCGGGCAATAGAAAAGGGCTGCGATGGAGTTCATCGCAGCCCTCATGTTTTTCACTTATCCCTGCGCCTGAGCGACCTTCATCATCAGCGCACATTCGATGCGCTTTTTGAACAGCTTGCAGCCGTATTCGTACACGCCGGTGATTGAGCCGGTGGCGTGATAGGCGTTGGCCGCGCAGCCGCCGGAGCAGTAGAGCTTCGCCCAGCAGTCCTGGCACTCGGGCCGCGCATAGATGTTGCACTTCGCGAATTCGCCCGTCGCATCCTGGTTGGTCACGCCGTCCCATACGTTTCCCACCTTCATGGAAGGGTCGGACGCGAACTGGTGACAGGGGAACAGGTCGCCCTGGGGCGTGACGGCGAAATACTCGGTGCCCGCGCCGCAGCCGGTGAGCCGCTTGATCAGGCAGGGGCCATGGGTCAGGTCGATCATGTAGTGGTAGAAGGTAAAGCCGCGCCCCTCGCGCTCGCGCTGGAGCATCTCCTTTGCGAGCAGCTCATACTGCTCGAGCATCACGGGCATGTCCGCCTCGGTCAGCGCGCTCTTGTCGCCGGGGGCGGAGACCACCGGCTCCATGCTGATCTCGGTAAAGCCGAGGTCGGCAATGTGCAGGATGTCGTTCAGAAAATCGGTGTTTTCGTGGGTGAAGGTGCCGCGCACGTAGTAGCTCTTTTTGCCGCGGCTCTTCGCGAACTTCTGAAACTTCGGCACGATGCGGTCGTAGCTGCCCTGCCCCGCGTAGTCGCGGCGCAGCCGGTCGTGCACTTCCTTGCGGCCGTCCAGGCTCATGACCACATTGTGCATCTCGCGGTTCGAGAATTCGATTACGTCGTCGTCCACCAGAAGGCCGTTGGTGGTCAGCGTAAAGCGGAAGCGCTTGCCGCTTGACGCCTCGCGCCCGCGGGCGTAGGCGACCAGCCGATTGACCACGGCCCAATTCATCAGCGGCTCGCCGCCAAAAAAGTCGATGTCCAGCGTCTTGTGGGGGCCGGCGTTGTCGATCAGAAAGTCGATGGCGCGCACGCCCACCTCATAGGACATCAGCGCCCGCTCGCCCTGGTAGCGGCCCTGGCTCGCGAAGCAGTATTCGCAGTTGAGGTTGCAGGCGTGGGCGACATGCAGGCAGAGCGCTTTGACGTAGGGCTTTCTGGGCGGAACCGCGAAGCCTTCGTATGGGTCGGGGGCGAACAGCTTGCCCGCTTCTTTCAACGCCGCCACGTCGTCGATGCACGAGCGAATTTCATCCTCGTCGACGGCGGGATCGGCCGCATACTTTTCAAGCATCTGCCGGACAATTTGGTCCGGCGCTTCGCTTTCAAACAGCGCAATCACGTCGTAAGCCAGCGAATCGACCGCGTGAACCGAGCCGGAATGGACGTCCAGGACGATGTTGTAACCGTTCAGCGTATATTGATGGATCATGTGTTTCCTCTTCATAAAAAATGCCGCCTCGCGCGCATGCGTCAGGCGGCCCGGAGACGCCGGAAGTTCAGTTCTCTTGCTCGCACTGCTGGTTGGCGATGCCGCAGGAGGTTTTGCAGGCCGACTGGCACGAGGTCTGGCATTCGCCGCAGCCGCCGGTCTTCGCGCTCAGTTCGCGCGTTTCAAGGGTGATGATTCTCTTCATAACGATACATTCCCTTCGCTGGATTTCTACTTCCATATATTATAGGGCATGCGCCCGCGCCTGTCAACCGCGGCGAAGTTATTTCGGGGCAACGGCCTGCTCGCCGCGAACGACCCAATGTAGCCCCTTCGCCGGGCCGCCGCGAAGGGCGATACCGGCGCTAAGACAGCGCGCCGTTTCGTGGACGAAGTGGATGTCCACCACCTCGCCCGGCGCGATCAGCGGGATGCCGGGCGGGTACGCCCAGGCGTACTGGGCGCTGACGCGGCCCGCGGCCTCCGAAACCGGCACGACCTCCCGCTCCATCATGAGCGCCTGGGCGATGGACATGGCCCGCTCCGGCAAAAATGGCGCGCCGCCTTCATCCCGCGCGCCCGCCGGGGCGCATTCGCGGTCGATTTCAAGAAGCGCCGCAGCCAGCGCTTCCAGCGCACCATCCGGCTCTGTCAGGCCGGTCATCGCCAGCGCGTAATCCCGGGCCGCCATCTCCAGTTCGATGCCGTGCCTCGCGCGAAGCAAATCCATCAGTTTGGGGCCGGTAAGGTTCAGCCCACGGGTCGAGAGGACGATCTTGCTTGGGTCGAAGGCGAACATCGACCGCGCACACCCACCGCGCCCCAAAAGGGCGATGCGCCGAAGCGCGCGGGCCAATTCGTCAAACCGCGAGAGCCGTGCCGCCCAGGCGTCAAACAGGCTTTCGCCCTCGCGCTCGATCAGCCGGATGCAGCCGTCGATGGAGGCGAGGAGCAGGTAGGAAGGGCTGGTGGTTTGGAAGATGTCCAGCGCTGCCAGAAAACGATCCGGGTCGGCCAGGCCGCCTGCATGGGCGATGGCGGTCTGGGTGAGGCTGGGCAGCGTCTTGTGCAGGCTCTGGACGACGATGTCCGCCCCCGCGCGCACCGCGCCGCCGGGAAAGTACGGGTGAAACCCCAGGTGCGCGCCGTGTGCCTCGTCCACGAGGAGCGGAACGCCCCGGGCGTGGGCGGCGCGGGCGATGGACCCGATGTCCGAAACCGCGCCGTCGTAGGTGGGGCTGGTGACAATGACGAGCCGCGCGTCCGGGTGTGCGCAAAGCGCCTGCTCTACGGCTTCCGGCGTCACCGAACCAATTAGCCCGGTGGCCCAGTCAAAGTCTGGCAGCACATAGGCCGCGTCCAGTTCCATAAGTTCCACCGCGTGGTATACGGCCTGGTGGCTGTTCCGGGCGACGATCACCTTGTCGCCGCGCTTTGTCAGCGCATGCACGCCCGCAAGGATGCCCCCGGTCGCGCCGTTCACGAGAAAATACGCGCGCTCGCTGCCCGATAGCGCGGCGGCGCGGGCCATTGCGTCGCGCAGGATGCCCTCGGGCGCGTGCAGGTTGTCGAAGCCGTCAATTTCGGTGATGTCGAGGCGCGCGCCCAGCCCGGCCAGATACCCAGCCGCACCGGTGTTTCGTTTGTGGCCGGGCATGTGCATCGCGAGAACACCCCTTGCCGCGTAGGTCTCCAGCCGTTCAAAGAGCCCTTCGTCCATGCGCTCGCCTCCTTGCATGCCGGGCGGTTGCGAAGACGTGCCGCCCATCTTCGCATGATACCAGACTCCGGCCCGCCGCGCAAGGCGCATGTGCCTTTCAGGCTGTCAAAATACTTCGTCTTTTGACAGCCCAATGAAAGCCCTGTGAAACTACGGTTCACGGCCGGACTTGCATGCGATGTGGAATGTAGCCTGCAGCCGTACACGCTCGACCCTCTTTTTGCCATGGTCGCCTCGGCGCTGCCGCTTCTGCGGCTCCCTGTCTCAAAGAACCTCCGCCTCGCTGGAGACCGCCACCGGCGGCGCTCAACTCTGCTTCCTCCGACTGCCGTTTTTCGGGGGTTGTGGCCCCCGACGCCCCCTTTGGTTTGGAACTGCTTTCATTCTTCCCTTGCTTGGACTGCGCATTTTTCAGGCTGCAGACTCGCGCCTTTTCGGTTGACAGCAGAAGCGCCCCGAGTGTATGATGAGTAGGAACATACACGCGGCGAAAGGATTGAAGCGCATGCGCTATCCGAAGATATACCTCGCGATCGACAACTGCTTCGCGTCCAAGCGGTTTACCCATCCATCCGAGTGGGCGGAGGTCATCCGCGATCTGGGGCTCACCTATGTGGAGGCCAGCGCAGACAATGAGTGCGACCCGATGTACATGGGGGAGGAGTACCTCGCATGGTGGTCGGGCGAGGTGAAGAAGGCGATGGCGGACACCGGGGTCGTGGTGGCGAACCTCTACTCCGGCCACGGCACCTACGCCACGCTGGGGCTCGGCCACACCCATCCCATTGTCCGGGACAGGTTCTTGAACAAATGGCTCAAGCCCATGGCGAAGACCGCCGCTTCCGTCGGGGCAGGGCTGGGCTTCTACTGCCACGCGTTCACCGATTCCGTGCTGCAGGACTCCCAAAAGTATAGAGAGGCCGAGCGCACGCTGTACCGGGATCTGGCGGAGCTCGCCGCCTTTGGCGCGGCGGAAGGGCTGGGCGTTCTGGGTGTGGAGCAGATGTACACGCCCCACCAGATTCCCTGGACGATTGGGGGAGCGGAGAAGCTTCTGCGCGAGGTATACCGAATCGGCGGCGCGCCGTTCTACCTGACGGTGGACGTGGGCCACATGAACGGGCAGCGCAAATTCTCGCGCCCCGACGACGATAAAATCCGCGAAATGCACGCGCGGTACAGGGCGGGCGACCCGGTTCCGGAGCTTTGGCTGGGGCCGAAGGAGGCCACAAGGCTGTTTGAAAATTCGGATTCGCTGCCGCTTGACGAGATTAGCGCGCTCATGGACGAATACCCGCACATGTTTGCGCCTGCGGAGGACGGAGATCCCTACCGCTGGCTCGAGCGGCTCGCCGGATATTCGCCCATCATCCACCTGCAGCAGGCCACCGCCACTTCGTCCCCCCATTGGGCGTTCACGAAGGAGAACAATGCCCGCGGCATCGTGGAGCCGGAGAAGGTGCTCCGCGCCATCAAGGCGCATTACGACGCCGCGCCCGCGGAAGGGCTGCCGCCGCTGCTCCCGGATCTCTACCTGACGCTTGAGATCTTCACCGGCACCGCCGACATCAACCGTGCCGTGCTTCAGCGCATCCGCGAGAGCGTGGCGTACTGGCGCGCCTTTATCCCGGAAGATGGCCTGACGCTGGATCGGCTGGTGTAGTGCTGTCAAGGGGGGTGAAGGCTTCATCGCTTTTAGAGAGGGGCTGCGGCCGTGCGCGTAAAACGGAGTAAGCGACGCAAAACGGAATTGCAACCAGCGCGCCGGATGCAATTTTGAAGCCGGCGCATCGGGAAATGAAGCCGCGCCCGGGGGGGTTGGTTTGTTCCCTGCATTTGTTTGCAGGTGGCTGACGCACCTTGGCATTCATGCAATATTGACTCCCAAATCTAGGCATGCCTTCTCGCGATTTAGCGATTGTTACATTCGGGCGAGTCAGTACAAGCGGGTATTTGTATAATGATGAAATTTCCGATGGTTTACTATACGCAGAATTGCGTGATGGGCATGGCCGTTCTTTCGGTTGTTTTTTTCAGTTTTCGAAAGATCCGCGAGAGGGACACGTTCAGCCACACGATGTACCTGTGCATCCTCCTGTCGTTGGCGCTCACGCTTATTGCGGAATACGCGTTCTATGTACTGATGCTTGGAAAGGGCGGCGCGCAGGCACATGTTTTGGTGCGGGTGGTGCTTCCGATCCTTTTTATGCTGCAGCCGGTGTCCGCGGCGTTCTGCGTGGGCTACCTGTACGCCATCGTACACCGGGAAAAGCGGCCGACTCGCGCCCAGATCTGGGGGATTCTCGCCCCTGTTCTGGTGAACTGCGCATTTGCAATCGCCAGCATATTCGGAAATTTCCTGTATGTGATTGAGGAAGGCAATCTTTTTCGCCGGGGGCCGCTGTACCTTATAACGCCGACCATGTGCTACAGCTATATTTTCTATTACCTGTACTATACCTACCGAAACCGGGATGCGCTGCTGGTTCGGGAGTACACATCAATCCTTCAGGCAATGAGCCCGATGGCACTGGCAGGGCTGATGCAGGTGATGTACCCAGGCATCTACCTGACATGGCTGGCGGGGGCGTTTTCGGCACTGATCCTTTATATTCGAATTATCTCCGGCCAGGCCAACACCGACCACCTGACCGGCCTTGCCAACCGGCGCAGGTTTGACATCCACATGGAGGCTGCTTTCAACGCGGACGGGCATCAATCCCGATGGGGGCTGATGTATCTCGACATCGACAATTTCAAAACCATCAACGACCGGTATGGCCATTTGATGGGGGACAGGGCGCTGGAGGCGGTGGGCGCCATTCTGAGGCGCAGCGCTCGCGGGAACGATCTGGTTGCCCGTGTCGGCGGAGATGAATTCGCCGTGGTGGCCGAGGTTCGGGAGCGGCAGGATCTGGAGCGCATCGCAGCCCGCTTTCGGGATAAGCTCCGCGCACTCAACCAGCACAGGCAGTTTCCCTTCGATCTGGAGGTTTCCATTGGCAGTGGGCTGTGTGACGAACACAGAGACCTGAGCGTTTCCGGCTTTGTCCAGTTGGTTGACGAGCGCATGTACAGCCAAAAGCGCGCCACCCGCCGCCGAATACCAAGCGAAGCGCCTGAGGATGCGACAATTATTAAATAATGCTTTACACGCGGAAAAGCGCAATTTCGCGTTGACAGCGGGATTTTAAGCGTTTATAATAATGCCAATCTGTTACGGAGGTACCTGTATGCAACAGTTTGTGCGGTTTTATGCGTATTACTTTGCCGGCTTTACCGGCAAGGTCTTTTGCGCATGACTGCATGAACCGCTAGTCCGGTTCGCCGAGGCCCCGCAGCCAGCGCTGCGGGGCCCTTTTATTTAAAAGGAGGGGAATACGATGGTCGTCATTCTGAAGGAAAAGACTGACAAGGCACAGCTGAACAACTTTCTGACCTGGCTTCGTGGTATGGGCCTCGAGACGCATCTTTCCGAGGGCAAGCAGCAGACGATCGTGGGCCTCGTGGGCGACACCACCCGTGTGGATATGGACCTGATCCGCGCACTGGAAATTGTCGAAGATGTGCGCAGGATTCAGGAGCCTTACAAGAGCGCCAACCGGAAATTCCATCCTGCCGACACCATCGTAGACATCGGCGGCGTCAAGATCGGCGGCGGTCATTTCCAGATCATCGCGGGCCCCTGCTCGGTGGAGAACAAGGAACAGATTGTGGAAGTGGCCAAGCGCGTCCGGGATGCCGGCGCGGGACTGCTCCGGGGCGGAGCGTTCAAGCCGCGCACCTCGCCCTACGCGTTCCAGGGGCTG
>JAEZTD010000252.1 GCA_023443705.1 Bacillota bacterium
TACTGTTCGATTAAAACGCAAAGCAAAAGCTGTACCCCGCCAGCACCACGAAGATCATGACGCTGCTTCTGGCGCTGGAGTACGGCCACCTGAACGAGACGGTCACAATCCCCAAGGATGCCTCGAAAGTTCCGAAGGACTCCTCCCTCGTGCCGGTCACGCCGGGCGAGAAGATGCCCTTTGTCGACCTCCTCTACGGCCTTATGATGCACTCCGGCAACGACGCCGCGGTGGCGGTGGCGATCATTGTGGCCGGATCCATGGACAACTTTGTCGCCATGATGAACCAGCGAGCACGGGAACTCGGCTGCGAGGACACCCATTTCGCCAACCCTCACGGCTACCACGATGAAACCCATTACACCACCGCCTACGACCTGGCGCTCATCACCCGGGAGGCGATGAAAGACCCCACCTTCCGCGAAATCGTATCCTCCAAGAGCTACACCATGTCGGCCACCGAAAAACGTGAGAAGAAAAAACTGGCGACCACAAATTCCATGTTCGTCAAAACCTCGCCGTACTACTACGAATACGAAGTCGGCGTCAAGACCGGCTACCACTCAAAGGCCGCCCATTGCTTTGTGGGCGCAGCAAGGAAGAACGGCGTTTCGCTGATTTCGGTGACGCTCAAGACCACCAAGAACGGCAAATGGACGGATACCAAACGGCTGATGGAATACGGCTATGCCCAGTACAAGACCTACGCCTTTGACGACATCTACGAAGCCAGCCCGCTGTACGCCACCATCAAAAACGCGGACAGCGAAGACCCGGGTTCAGGGCTCGTGGAACTTACGGTGGTGCCGGGCGGCTCGATCTCAAATTACAGCATCACCTGCCTGCCGGACGAGCTGGAAGCCGCCTCCAAGGAACTGATGGGCCGGGTGTCCGTGCAGTATTCGTCGAACCTCGTCGCCCCTGTCCGCGAGGGCGACATTCTGGGCTCTCTCTCCCTCTCCGGCGACGACGGTCAAATGCTGTCCGCCACCGTGATTTCCAGCCGCGATGTGGCTGAAATCAAGCCGGTGTCCACGCTGGGCGAAATCGTCCCCTGGGTCGACACGATGGACATGAGCCTGATCTGGGTTCTTCTGGCGCTGTTCGCGGTGATGATCGTACTGATCGTCATCCTCCGGATCCAGCACTCGATCCGCCGCCGCCGGCGCTACAAGGAGCTGCGCCGACGCCAGCAGATGGCATACCAGCGCTACAGGCACTATCGCTGAAACAAAGCCGCTCTCCCGCATGCGGGAGAGCGGCTTTGTTCGCAAAAGATGACCGCCGCGAAAGCGGCGGTCATCTGTAGTATTAATTACTGGCGGCGGGCGGCGAAGCACTCGCTGCAGTAGATCGGTCGGTCGCTCTTGGGAACAAACGGAACGCGGGTGGGCTTGCCGCACTCAGCGCACACGGTCTCGAACATCTCGCGGGGTTCACCCTGCGTTCCACGGCTGGCCTTGCGGGAGTCGCGGCACACCTTGCAGCGGGTGGGCTCATTCTGGAAGCCCTTCTCCGCATAGAAGGCCTGCTCTCCGGCGGTAAATACGAACTCGCTCCCACAATCCCGGCAAACCAGCGTCCTGTCCTCGTACATTGGAATTTCCCCCTGTGATCAATATGTTGGTTGCCAAGGTCAGCTGACCTGGTCTTTGCCCCCACACCCGCCGGCTGGAACGTTCGCTCATGAGCCATCGGCTCCCCACTACTGATCCTCTCAGCGATTAACGCTGGCCGGGCTTACCTCTAAGCCGCACCATGCTCGCCGGGCATTGCCCGGTTTACGTGGATCGTTTTGCCTGCGACTGGCATCGACTTTCAACCACAGACCTGGCCTTTCAGCAACCAACGCCTATTATACTGCATGTTGTTTACAAAATCAAGCGTATTTTAACGGCGTTTTTACCGCGTCGCCCCAATCTGTTGCTCAATGGATGCGAGGTGCGGTCAACCGCCCCCGCCAGCGCGATGAATGAGATCCCCCTTGCCCCCGCCGTCCGCAGCGCCCCCGCGCAGGCAAGGGCCGTAGCGCCGGTGGTGAGCACGTCGTCCACCAGCAGCACCCGCCGCCCGGATACATCCGCCGCGGCCTGAAACGCGCCTTCCAGGTTGACCCTGCGCGCCGCGGCGTGGAGCCGCGCCTGCTGCTGCGTATCTCGGACGCGGACGAGGGACTCCGAAACGGGAAGGCCGAGTTCCACTGCCAATGCCCGCGCAATGGCCTCCGCGTGGTTGCCCCCGCGCATGCGCTGCCGCCGCCTGTGCATCGGTACGAACACGACGAGGTCAAACCCGCCGGGCAGTTCCCTGCGGACCGCCTCGCCCATCTCCGCCGCCATCCAGCCCGCCATGCGCGCGACGCCCTGGTACTTCATGCGGCGGATCATGCCGCTGACCGGGCGGCGGTAGGCGAACACAAAGCGCGCCGCGTCGATCAGCCCCTCCGGCCAGTCGCCGCAGGTTTCGCAGCGACGGCCGCCTTCCGGCCGGCCACAACGAGGGCATCTCGGGCCCGGCGCGTCCGCAATGCGCCGAAACTTATGCGCGCAGTCGCCGCACAGCCAGCCCTCTTCCGCACCCGCCGGGCTTCCACAGCCCATGCAGTTGGCCTGGGCCGGGTAGAGCGCCTCCAGGAGCAGTCCGCAAAGAAGCCTGATCAATTCCATCATACTTCGACCATCGCGCGGAGCCGCCCCGCCAGCGCGCTGTACCGCCGGGCAATCCGGTCGCTCTCCACCATCCGCCGCATGACCTCCTCCCGCCCGACGACCACCACCAGCCGCCTGGCGCGGGTAACGGCGGTGTAGAGAAGGTTTCTCGTCAGCAGTATCGGCGGCCCCGAGGACAGCGGCAGCACCACCGCCTCGAATTCGCTGCCCTGGCTTTTGTGTACGCTGACGCAGTAGGAAAGTTCCAGCGCGTCCATGTCGGCTTCTGTGTATTCGATCACGCGGTCGTCGTCAAAGCGCACGGTCAGCGTCCGCTCCTCCGGGTCCGCCGCCTCCACAAAGCCGATGTCGCCGTTGAAGGCCCCCTGCCCCTCCTCGTCGCCTCTGGTCCAGGCGATCTGGTAATCGTTTTTGACCTGCATCACCTTGTCCCCAGGCCGAAACACCTGATCGCCCCGGACAAGGCCCCGAACGCCGCGCCTTTCCGGGTTCAGCCGCTCCTGCATCAGCTGGTTCAGCCGGTAAACGCCTGCCTCGCCCTTCTTCATTGGCGCCATCACCTGTATGCCGCGCAGTGCGTCCACCTTCAGGTAGCCGGGCAGCCGCTTTTCCACCAGCTGCACCACCGTTTCGGCGATCCTGTCCGGGCTGTCGACGCGCTCGAAGAAGAAATCGCTGCCCCGACTGTTGACGAGGGGCATCCTGCCGGTGTTTATCCGGTGGGCGTTGACGACGATCATGCTCTCCTGCGCCTGTCGGAAGATCTCCTTGAGCCGCATGACCGGCACCACGCCGCTTTCGATCAGGTCTTGCAGCACGTTGCCCGCGCCGACCGACGGCAGCTGGTCCGCGTCGCCCACCAGGATCAGCCGCGCGCCGGGCCGGATCGCCCGGAGGAGTTGCCGCATGAGCAGCGTATCGACCATGCTGACCTCGTCGACGATCACCGTGCCAAAGTCGATGGGATTGTCCTGATCCCGCTGGAAGACCCCTTCCTCGCCGCCGTATTCGAGCAGCCGGTGGATGGTCTTCGCTTCGATGCCGGTGGCCTCGGTCATGCGCTTGGCGGCGCGCCCGGTAGGCGCGCACAGCGCCACCGGCCCCGCCTTTGACAGTAGATCGATGATGCAGCGGATGCCGGTGGTCTTGCCGGTGCCGGGGCCGCCGGTGATGACCGTGACCGCGTTCGAAACCGCCAGCCGCACCGCTTCCCGCTGCTCCGCCCCCAGCGTAACGCCGGAGGTTTTCTCGTATTCCGCGATGCCCTCCGCGCCGATGGCGGCCGGCGCCATCCTGAGAAGCAGCGACAGCCGCCGCGCCACCTCCGCTTCGGCCTCGTAGAGCCGGGCGAGGTATACCCCCTCCTGAGCATCCACCGCCTGAACCACCATCCGCCCGATCAGGCGGAGGGTGCGAAGCTGGTCGTCGATCAGCGCCGCCGGCGCGCCGGTGAGGCGCGCGGTCTCATGGACGAGCTCCTCCCGCGGAAGGTACATGTGCCCGGAGGTGGCGGATGCCTCCCCCAGCACGTATTCGAGCGCGCAGCCGAGCCGCTCCGGCG
>JAEZTD010000352.1 GCA_023443705.1 Bacillota bacterium
CGGCGGACATTGTGCTGGTCGTCATCGCGGTGGGCGCGTTTCTGTACCGGGCGGAGGTATCCTCCGCAGCCGGTTTTTCGCCGTGGAGCCAGCGCTCCTTCAGCGGCATCCGCACCTACGGCCCCCACCAGGAGCGCCTGGACGAACTCTCCTACCACTTCACCACCCCCGATGGCCAGTCCGGCGAGGCGGACGCGGGCGCGTACATCGCGCAGCTCAGGCGCTTCCTCGCACTCGTGCTGGCCGCCCAGGGCTTCGTATTCCTGATGCAATGGGGCGGGGGGCGCAAGAGTGCGGAGCGGATGATGAAGCCCGTCCGTCAGATGACCCGCGCCGCTGAGCGCCTGTCGAGCGAACGCTTCGCCGCCGACAAGCTGCACTCGCTGGAGGACGCCATCGACAGCCTCGCCCCCTCCGTGCGAGGCGTGCGCTTGAACACCGGTGACCGGGACCTTGAAGGGCTGGAGCATGCGATCAACAACATGCTCTCCCGCGTGCATGAATCCTACGTGGAGCAGACCCGCTTTGTGTCCGACGCGTCCCACGAACTGAGGACCCCCATCGCCGTCATCCAGGGTTATTCGGACATGCTGGCCCGCTGGGGCAAGACCGACGAGCACATTTTGGAGGAGGCGATCTCCGCCATCCAGGCGGAATCCCGCAACATGAACAGGCTCGTGGAGCAGCTCCTGTTCCTCGCCCGGGGCGACAGCGGCCGGAACACCATCGCCTTCGCGCCCTTCGACCTGTCGGAAACCCTCGCGGATGTCTGCGAGGAATACAAAATGATCGATTCCGCCCATACGTTTTCCTTTAGGACCCGGGGAGAGACCATCGTCACCGGCGACGAAGCGCTCCTCAAACAGGCCGCCCGAATCCTGATGGACAACGCCGTCAAGTATACCCCCGAGGGTGGTCAGATCCTGCTGGATGTTGGAATGAACGGACAGGAGCCGTTTTTCGGCGTGCAGGACGACGGCATCGGCATTAAATCCGACGACGTGCCGAAGGTCTTCGACCGCTTCTTCCGCTCCGACCCTGCCCGGGCCCGCAAGTCCGGCGGCGCGGGACTGGGACTCTCCATCGCCAAATGGATCGTGGAGAGCCACGGCGGCTATTTTCAGATATTGTCCCGGGAGGGCATTGGCACCCGCATCCGCGTGACACTGCCACAGCCGCCTGTGGCGGGGCGTGCCGCCGTCCGCGCCCCACAGGAAAAGTAGCCCTTCAAGCGCCGTCTTGCGTGTGTTCTGCCGCTAACGCACTGGCGGAGAAGTATGGGCGCCCCGCATGCGAAGCCCCCGGAAACGCTGTTTCCGGGGGCTTTTTTTCAGATACCGAACGGCGGGGTTGCGAGAAAACCTCGAGGCGCTCCGTTGCTTTCAAATGTCTCTTATGCTGCTCGTTTATCGCCCCGACCGCCTTCGTATCCATCGGGCGCGGGCAGGCAGATAGGCTTCATAAAGGGCGGTCGGCAGGCGCAAAAGCGCGGAAAACCCGCCGGTCAGCGTGACCGCGGTCAGCCACGAGGCCGCAAGGGCGCCGAGGGCCTCGGCACGGCCCGGGAGAAAGGCCAGTGGAACCGCCATCAGAACCGCCAGCACAGTCAGCCGCCCCACGGCGCGCATCTTCTCCGCCGCGTCCCGCTCCACCGCCACGTTGGCCATGAAAAGCAGCGCCGCGCAGAGGGCCGCCGCGATCAGCGACTCGCCCAGAAGCGCCGCAGCCACCAGCAGTGCCGAAGCGACCAGCGGCCGGAATCCGGCGCGGAGGATAAACGCAAAGTCCGCCCCCTTCGGCCACGCGATCCGAAGGTCAAATTTCAGCGCGAAGGCGAGCCGGATTAGCGCCAGCGCACAGCCCACGGCCATTGCGTAAAGGCTATCCGGCCAAAGAAGCGCCGAAAGAGAAACGAGCGCCGCAGATGACAAGAGCCACAGGATGACCGCCGCGCCTGCGATGCGACGCCGCCCGGCATCCTCCACCCTTCCCCGGGCGAGAAAGGCCGCGCCGCCTGTGCCTAGCATGCCCGAAAGCGCCAGCGCGCCGCCAACCAGCGCCCAGAACGCAAACTCCCGCGCCGCGGCCCAGTTTACCACGAGGGTCATCACCGACATGCCTCCCTCCTACTTGTGGTACCGCTGCCCCGCCAGGATACGGGCGGAACGGTACAGTTGCTCCAGAAGAATCACCCGCATCAGCGGATGTGGGAAGGTGAGGTTTGAAAACGACAGCCGCGTTTCCGCCCGCGCCAGCACTTCGTCGGAAAGCCCCAGGGAGCCGCCGATGACCAGCACCAGACGCCGCCCGTCGGCCCAGCCCTCCAGCATCCGGGCGAGCCCCACCGAATCGGGGGCTTTTCCCTCGATGCACAGCGCCACCACCCGGTCGTCCGGCCGGATGCGCCGGAGGAGCTCCCGCCCCTCTTTTTCCAGCACCTGCGCGATCTGCGCATGGGAGGCGCGCTCCGGCTCCGGCTGGTCGTTAACCTCGGCGACTTCAAAGTTCCCGTAGCGCGTCAGCCGCTTCAGATACTCGCGGCACGCGGCCTTCTGCCAGTCCTCCTTGAGCTTGCCCACCGCCAAGACCAGAACGTTCATCAAATCACCCGCATCATTCGGAGCAGGTCCATCAGGTACATGGACCCCACCGTAATCCCGGCGGCAAGCAGCACCAGAAGCTCCCGCCAGCCGAGCGGCGTCAGGTCAATGCGCTCGATCTGCTCGAAGGTTCGCCCATGTTTTTCCCGGTGCCAGCCGGAAACCGCGAGGATGGCAATAAAGATGCCGCCGTAGACCAGCGCTTGAAGCGCCAGCAGAAGCACGCCCGCCGCGCCGCCCGCGCTCTCGTAGAGCGTCTGCCCGGCGTTCGCCGTGCCCCGCGGGTACTGCGAGAGCATCACCAGCGCAAAGTTGTGGACGGTGTGGTAGATCATCCCGGCGTACAGCGAATCTGTGTTGATGACCAGATAGCCGATGGCGAAGCCCAGAAGGATCTGCGTGGGCAGCCCCGTGATCGAACCATGCAGCGCCGCGAACATGACGGTCGAAACCACCAGCGCGTACTTCGTCCCACGCCGTTCCCAAGCCCCCAGGATGAAGCCGCGGAACAGGAGTTCCTCAAATATGCCGGGGAGCATGCAGCTGGTTATGACCAGCGAGACGAGTTGCGCGGTGGTGTCCGCCGTGGGCAGTGCCTGGTCGATCAGCCGCGCGCCCATGCCCTCCAGCGCCAGCATCCACAGGGAGCCAATGGACAGCGTCGTCATCACGCCGGCCAGCGCCGCCAAAACCGATACCACCGCCATGCCGGGTGTCAGCGGATTCAGCCGGAGCGCCCGGGAGACGCCCTCCCGCTTCCAGGCGTACCGGAAAATCGGAAGCCCGACCAGGAGCGGATAATACACGAACGAAGTCACCACGAGCGATGCCTGATCGCTGAGCTTCATGCCAAGCAGCGAGGCGACGAACATCAGCGCATACGTGACCGCCGTGACGCCCGCCGCCGCCAGAAGATACAGCCCATTGGCCTGAAAGATGGCCGGGCGGCGCGCCCAAAACCTGAAATCGCCGTCCGTCAGGTTGTTTGAGTCAAAACCAAGCAAACGGTTGTCCCTCCGTTCTGGAAAACCGGCTTTCCTCGGCGGACAGCGTGTAGACGCCGCCCGGTTCGTTCCGCTTCGCGACGTCAAGCCCGATGTCGAGGCCGGGCCGGAAGCCCTCGGCCTCCAGCGCGTCGCTCACGGCACGCAGCGCCAGCTGCGGAAAATTGTTCTCCCCAGAAAGATGCCCAAGGACGATGTGCCCCACGCCTGATTCGGCCAGCTTTACCGCGGCGCGGCCCGCGTCCTCGTTGGACAGGTGTCCGTGGTTGCCCAAAATCCGCCGTTTCAGGTCATAGGGGTAGCGCCCGGCCTTGAGCATGTTCACGTCGTGGTTGGACTCGAGCAGCACCAGATCGCACCGGGTAACCGCTTCCAGCCAATCGCCCCGAAGGGTTCCAATGTCGGTGGCCACAGCCACGCGCCTGCCGCCCCAGGCGATTGAGTAGCCCACCGGTTCCGCCGCGTCGTGGGGTAGCGGAAAGGGGGTTATGCCCATGCGCCCGATGTAGAAATCCTCAAACGCCCTGAGCTCCCGGATGTTGGAAGGCGAGACCTTCCCCAGCTTACCCGTCATCAACGCCCAAGTACCCCGGGTTGCGTACAGCGGGATGTCGTACTTCCGGGACAGGATGCCCGCGCCGCTTACGTGGTCTGAATGCTCGTGGGTGAGGAGAATGCCGTCGATCATGTCCGGGGTCACACCATGGGTCGAAAGCGCGTTTACAATGCGCGAGCCGGAAACGCCCGCATCAATCAGGATGCGCGCGTCGCCCATCTCCACGTAGATTGAATTCCCGTTGGAGCCGCTGAAGAGCGGCGAAAACCTCATTTGCATCGGTCAACCTTCGTTCAAATAATCGATAAGCGCCTCGCGCACCGGAGCGATGCCCGTGAGCGTCATCACGCGCTGGCGTAGCCTTGCGCAGTTCCGCGCACCCTGGGCGTAGGAAGCGACGTGCCCGCGCATTTCGCGCACGGCCCGCTCCTCACCGTGAAGCGCGGCAAGCATGTCCAAATGGCGCATGGCCATCTGAAGCCGTTCGCGGATGGTGGGCGGGGTCCATGTCCCGCCGCGCATGGCGGCACGAATCTCGCCGAAGAGCCACGGATTCCCCCGCGCCGCACGCCCCACGCCGACCCCGGCGCAGCCGGTCTCCCGAAGCATCGAGAGGGCGTCCGCGCCGGAAGCGACATCGCCGTTTCCAATTACAGGAATATGTACCGCACGGACGACATCGGCAATCACGCGCCGGTCGGCGCGGCCGGAATAGAACTGGTCCCGCGTTCGGGCGTGGACGGTCAGCGCCGCCGCGCCCTCGGATTCGGCGATTTTCGCCAGCTCCACGGCGTTTATGTGCGCGCCGTCCCATCCGGAGCGGATCTTGACGGTGACCGGAAGGCTCGACGCGCGCACCACCGCCGCGATCACGCGGCCGGCCACGAGCGGCTCCTTCATCAGCGCGGAACCCTCGCCGCCGGAGACGATCTTGGGCGCGGGGCAGCCCATGTTGATGTCCACAAACGAAAAGCCCTGACCTTGCAGGCGCCTTGCCGCCTCGGCCATGGCTTCGGGATCCCGCCCGAAAAGCTGAACACCCGCCGGCCCTTCGTGCGCCGCGTGCATGAGAAGCTGCACCGCCGCCCGGTGGCCGGGGCTTAAAAGATACCCCTTGGCGCTGACCATCTCCGTCGTGGAGAACGCCGCGCCCATCTCCCGGCATATAAGCCGGAAGGTGACGTCGGTGACGCCGGCCATCGGGCAGAGGCCGGCGCCACCGGAGAGCACATCGTCGAAAATCATTGCGGCGAAATTGTCGGCACCGGCGTCGGCTCGGGCTCCAGAATGATCTGGGTCTGCCGCATGCCCGCGATCTTCCACTGGCCGTTGACGCGGTACAGCGTCATCGAGTAGCGCCCTCCCTGCCAGACCGGCGGGGTGGCGGTCAGAACGCCGGACTTGACCAGTGCGCTCTTGCCCGAAACCACGCTGCCGCGGATCACCGGCACCCGGTAAACGATGGTCGCCTGGGCGGTGTCCTCCCAGGGCCAGCTCCAGATCCACTCGAGCTTGACGCTGCTTTCAAAGTCGGTGATCTTGTAGTTGCTGTAAGGCGACGTGCTGGAAAGCCCCAGTGCCAGCGCCTCGTCGCTCTTTAAAAAGTCCGCCCGGAAAAAGCTGTTGAGGGATTCGGGGTCCTCCCGCGTCAGGATGACCTCGGTGCGCTGGCGCATGCCGTCGCTGAGGAGGATGTAGATGTTGGCCGCGTTCATGGAAAGGTAGAACGCGAGAATCAGCACCGACGCGATCACGCTGAAAATCACAAGGCGGGACGCGATAAACCATAGAACCCGGCGGATGTATTTCACAGTTGGACCGCTCCATTTCGACCGGCAGAAGCCGCTTTTTTAGAGGTCAACGCGCACGAGTCTTTACCCGGCGCGCGCCGCCCTAAGCGCGTCGTTGTTCAGGTATATCCTAAATACTGCCCGGGGCTCGCCCACGGCCACGCGCGCGCCGGAGAGGCCCATGGCCGCCATCGCGCTCCGCCCAGCCTCGCCGAGCGCATCGCACGCCCTGGCGTAGGCGAGAATCGCGCCGGCGCGCCGGACCGCAAGGTCCATTGCCTGCGGCGTATCCTGCGCGGTTTCGACTTCTACGGACAGCGCCGCAACGCTCTCTTCGGAGGCCGCGCCGTACCAGATCGGAAGGAGGCCGTCCAAGAGCCGCTCGCCGCCCTTTGAAAGAGAGGCGGATCTTTCGGTAAACAACGCGTCAAGCGTTACGGAAACCTCCCCGCTCTCACCGACGAAGGCGTTTAGCCCCGCGGTTTCAAGGGCGGCCTTCATTCTTGCCGCGCCGCGCGCGCGTGCGTGCAGCGCATCGTCCAGCGCTTTTTGAAGCGCGGCGTAGTCCTGAAGCCTCACGTCGTAGTCCGCCTTCGTTTGCTCAAGCGCCTGACGCTCGGCGGCGAGTTCCGTCTGAGCCGTTTCCAGCGCGGCGCGCCCGTCGTTTAGCACCTGTTCCCGCGCCTTGAGCGCCTCGCCCGCCTCGCTCAGCGCGGAGCGATCCTTTTCGAGGGCGGCTTGATCCTCGGACAGCGCCTGATCCAGATCCTTGAGCGCGCCCTCCCGCTGATCCAGCGACGACCTGCGCTGATCCAGGGACGCCTCGAGGCGGTCGAGTTCCGCCTGCCGGCCGGAAACCTCTTCCGCTTTTTCACTCACCAGTCCCTGCTGCTGGAATACGCCGACCACCAGCACCACGGCCACCACAATCAAGACCTGCGCCATCAACGCGCCCACCGGAAGGCTGACCGGCGCGCGCCTACGCCTCGGTTTCATGGTCAGCGCCCTCCATAGGCGCCGATGTGGTCAACGGCTTCCTCCAGCGCGGCCTGCGCGGAGCGCAGCGCGTCGGTAAGGCGGTCGGCCTGGCCGGCGTAGATGGCGGCGGTGTCGTCCAGAAGATCCGGAAGCCGGGCCAGCGTGGTCTTGATGTTCTCCATCAGCCAATTGAGCTGGTCGGTCGTCTTCCCCGCGCCCTGGAAGAAGCTGTTGTACGCCTTTTCGATTTCCCGGGTAACCCCGGCGGACAGCGCCTGATGGGCCTGCGTCAGCGAATCGCCGGATTTTTTGAGTTCCTCCGCGGCGCGCGTCATCGCATGGCTGGCGGAGAGGGTGTTGTCGGTGGAAATCTTCGCGAACTGATCCGCCGCGGTCTGGAAACTGGTGAGCGCCTTACTCCACTCGCCCTGAAGCTTGCCCACCGAGAGAAGGTAGTTGTTCTGCTGCCGCGCGACGATCTCGAGATGCTCCACGTTGGCGGCAATGCGGGAATAGCCCTCCTCCACCATCGCCTGCGCGCCGTTCAGCCGCACGAGATAGCCGTCAAACCGCTCGGTCATGTCCTGAGAGAGGCGCTGGGCATCGGCGAGATCCCGCGCCACGCGGCCCATGCCCTCGCCCGCCTTTTTGAGATCCTCCTGCACCTGCAGGTTGCTCCTGTACAGGCCGTCGATGGTCTGGGACAGCTTTTCGATGCCGTTTCCCATCCGCTCGTCCAGCAGCCCCACGAAACGGCTGACCAGCGCGTCCACGCCGCGCACCTGCTCTCGCGAGGCGGCCTGGGTGAAGCGCTCAAGCTCCCCGGTCAGCGGCGCCAGCGATTTCGACATCGATTGGGCGAACCGTTCCGCCAGCTTGTTCGTCACCTCATCCGCGAGGAGTTGGATGTGGTTGGCCTGCTCACGCTCAAAGAGCGCCGACTGCGCGACCGCGTCCACGGAAGGCAATGTGGCGTAGCGGGACATCGCGTCGTAGAACGACGCCAGCGCGCCCTGCGCGCCGCTCATCGAGGCGCGGCAAATAAGCGAAAACAGAACAGCCAGCGCGCCGCCGACGATCGAAGGCGCCAGCGCGAGGCGGACGGCGGAGAGCATCCCATCCATGTCCGGCGTGCCGGAAAGTCCCTGCCACAGTCCAAACAGCGTACCCAGAAAGCCCAGCGACATCATGATCCCCGGCGCGGCCTCGGCCAGCGCCGCGCTTTCCGGCGGGCAGATTTCGTCTTCGCCGATGAAATCCTCCACCTTGGCGGAACCTCCGAACTGCTCCTCCAGAAATGTCTGGTTTTTCAGAAAGGCGCTCCAGCGCACCTGCATGGCGCCGCCGAGAAATCCTTCCTCCCGCCAGGATCTTTTGGATTTTTCGCCCTTTCGGATGGCGCGCGTGCCGCGCAGAAGCGCCTGACGGGAAGCCGTAAGCGGCGCGACCGATCGGATCAGGCAGAACAGGAACACCGCCGCCAGCAGGATGTAGAGGATCACGTTGATCCCGCCGGACAGAAAAAACCCGCTCATTCCCGTGTTCACAGCTACGAGCAACCTTATCCCCCTCTTCTGCGCCGCATGCAAAAACAGTCAATTTATCAGACGCGCGTACGCGCCGCTTGGTTCATTTTCCAGCCGGCTTCACGGCCCTGCGGCCCACCGAATGGTATTCGACGCCGGCTGCCTCCATCGCGCTTGGATCGTACAGATTCCGCCCGTCGTAGACCAGGGCTGTGCGCATCAGTCCCTTGAAGGTTTTCGGTTCGAGCGCCCGGATTTCCGGCCATTCTGTAAAGGCAAAGCACACGTTGGCGCCGCGGAGCGCATCCTCCGGCGTCTTTTCACTTATGACCTTGCCGGGAAATTTGCGCTCGAAGGCGCTCGCCGCCACCGGATCGAAGAAGTGGATCTGGGCGCCAGCGTCCAGAAGGCGCTGGACATTTTCGATGGCCGGCGCTTCCCGAAGGTCGTCGGTCCCCGCCTTAAAGGCCACGCCCAGCACCGCCACCTTCAAATGGTCGAAGGTGATGAGTCTGCGGCATGCCTTCTGGAAGAGAACCGTCCGCTGCGCCTCGTTGACCTCCACCGCCGCGTCCACCGTGCGCAGCCGGTAGCCAAATTGACCGGCCAGAAAGCGCAGCGCCTTGGTGTCCTTGGGGAAGCAGCTGCCGCCGTAGCCGACGCCGGCGTTCAAATAGCGCGCGCCGATTCGCTCGTCGTAGCTCATGCCGCGGGCCACCTCGGTGATATCGGCGCCTACCAGTTCGCACAGGTTCGCGATGTCGTTCATATAGGAAATTTTGAGCGCCAGAAAGTCGTTGGAGGCGTATTTGATCATCTCCGCGCTGCGGCGGCCCACCGAAACGATGGGCAGGCCGAAGGGCTCGTAGATCTCCTTCAGCATGCGCTCGGCGCGTTCACTCTCCGTGCCGATGATGATGCGCTGGGCGTGGAGCGTGTCGTGCACCGCCGTGCCCTGCGCCAAAAACTCCGGATTGGAGGCCACCTCGACCCGGACATCATGCGTCAAAAAGTCATGGATAAACTGATCCACCTTGTCGTTGGTGCCCACCGGCACCGTGGATTTGACCACCACCAGGCAGTCCCTTTCCACACTCTCCGCCACCTGACGGGCGACGGTGGCGATGTAGGAGAGGTTTGCCGACCCGTCCGGCTGCTCGGGCGTACCCACGCCGATAAAGATGGCATCGGCGCTGCGGTAGGCGGATGCATAATCGGTGGTAAACTCAATGCGGCCCACTTTGATGGATTCGCGCATCAGTTCCTCAAGGCCTTCCTCGTAAATGGGCGATTCCCCTGCGCGCATCCGCGTTACCTTGGCCTCGTCGACATCCACGCAGGTCACGTGATGGCCCACATGGGCAAAGCAAACGCCTGCCACCAGCCCCACATAGCCGGTGCCCGCCACCGCGATGTTGTAAGCCTTCATTGCGCCGCTCCAATCTCTTTGGTTAGTCTTCACACCTCGATATTATAGCATTCTTCCGCAGCGAATACAAATAAAAATCCCGCGCCCAAAGAGCGCGGGACAAAAGAATGCCTGTGCGGAGTCTACCCGGCGATCAGGCTGGCGAGCGGCAGATAGCCGACCTTGCCGTTTTTGATCACGCGGATCAAGCCCCAGTTGCCGGACTTCGCAAGAAGCACAACCTTGTACTTCTGGGCCAGCGTGCCCTTGACGCCGGAAGCGGTGTTCGCTTTCTTGTAGACTTTGACGCCCTTGACTGAGCTGGCCTTGTAGAGCTTGCCCACGTCATAGGTCTTGTAGTACTTCAAGTTGGTGGGGAACACATAGCCGGTCAATCCCTTGGCGGTCTTGATGCGCCACCAGTTGTTCTTGGTGCTCAGGTGAATGACCTTCTCACCCTTCTTGAGCTTTCCAATGACCGTGGAGCCGGACTGAGCCTTCTCCCGAATGCGCACACCGCCCTCGGTCGCCCGGTAGATCTTCCCCTTGGCGGCCGACGCTCCAAGCGGCGCAAACGCCAATGACGCAGCCAGAACAAGGCAGACGAAGCCAAGCACGCTTCTGCGAACCATTATGCGAACCCTCCTTCAGCGCGGTCGAAAAATGAACGCTGTGAAACCAAGCATTATTGTACCACAGCGAAAACCAACTTGTACATACAAATCGTTACAATTTTGTTGCGTAGGCGTCTCTTTACTTGTGTTTTCCGGGCTTCTTCCCCACCGAACCGCCCGTGACCTCGCTCGCGCCGCGCGCAAGCCTGTGCTTCATACTGTCAAAGGTCCCGGTGGCCGCCAGCGCGTAGACAATACCCGCCACGATGACGCCGCCAATCAACCATAAGACGCCTTTCCCGGCTGATTTGTTCCCCTCATTTACATTTTTTGTATTATTTTCTGCTTTTGCGGTAGTACCCCCGAACAGCACGCCGTTCAGCACTTCGGCCATGTATTCGGTGGATTTGATCGCGCGTTCCTTGTCGGTGGTGTGGGTTCCGAACTCAAGCAGCACCGACTGGGGGTAGAACTCCTGGTTGTAGTTGCCCTTCCCGATAAAGATGTCCTTGATCAGGCCGGGATACTTCTGATCGGCCGCAGCTTTGATCTCCTTGGCGAAGTTTCGGTTGGCGGAGGCATTGGGGTTGGAACGCCCCACCAGCAGCCGCACCTTGGTAATGTCTTCCCCCTCGAGCTTTTTCTCATACTCGCCGGGATCGGGAATGCCGTCGCGGTGGATGTCGATTAGCGCCTCCGGCTGCTTTTTGAGCAGTTCCTCGGCTGTCTGCCGGGAGCGCCGGTAAGCGCCCGCGTCGTGGGGCAGGTGGCTGGTCTCGTCGTAGATGACCTCAACGCCCAGCTTTTCAAGGTTGCTCTTAAGCGCTCCGCCCACGTCCAGAATGCCGGCATTCTTGATCTTTGAGGACGTGCCGTCCGTCGGCTCGTAGGATTCGTCCGTGTGGGTGGAGTACATCGCCACCAGCTTTTTGCCGCCACCCGACGCCGGGGGCGACGCATTTGCCGACGCCGTAGCGGTCGGCGCCTGCGTGGCCGCGGCAGCGCCCGAGAACACCGACTGGGTCTCGATGCGGGCCTCCGCCGAATCCATGCCAACGTAGCTGGCGGTGGCGGTCAGGAGCGCGTCGTCCACCCGGGTTATGATGTAGAGCTTGTTGTCCGCCGCGATATACTCGTCGTCCGTGTAGACGCGGCCCGCGTAGCTGGTCAGGTACGCGCCCTCGCCGTCATAAATCCGGTAGACGACGTCGTCCTGATACTCGTATTCCTCCGCCTGCACGGGGACGGGCATAAGTAGCAGCAATAACACCAGAACTGCGATCAGCCGTTTCATTTCCCCTTCTCCTCCCCCGTATGCGCGCCGCGGGTCGCGCGCTCGATCAGTTCTCCAAAGAGCTCCGCCAAGAGTACCGCCAGAATGCCGGCGATGACCACCGCGTCAAACGCCCCCGCGCCGCCCAGGATCAGCACCTGGTCGATGCCCTGGCTCCAGTTGATCACTGCCTGAGCGGTGTCCGCCAGCAGCATGCCCACCGTACCCGCAATGAACGACGCGCGCCGCGAGCGGCCGAGCACATAGGCAACCACCGCCGCGGCAATGCCGTACAGGTAGTTGGGGTCGATCTGCGTCTGTTCAGGCTCCGCAGGCAGGAGTCTGCCCAGCGCGAACACCGCGCCGCCCGCGACAACCGCCCCGATCAGCGAACGCCACTTCTCCCAGGCGGTATCCGCCTTCGCAATCAAATAGATCGAGAGCCCGAGCGGCACCAGCGCGCCCCCAATGTTGAACGCGAAAAGCGGCGTCACCTGAATGTCGGGGATAATGCCGCCCACGATGATCAGCGCGACGAACAGCATCGCCTGCTTGTCCGTCAGGCGGAGCCTGTCCAGGGCGCGCTGTCCCACGCCGAACATGACCAGAATCGCCACCACGATCAGGAGTATAAAACCAAAGGACATACCATCACCTCTCGCGTGACAGTATGTCCATGATCGCGTCAAAATTATGCTCCGCATCCAAACAAGTGCAAAAATGGGCGAAGCATCGCGCTTCGCCTGCTCAAAGCATCAAAAAACCTTGCGGTTTTTTTGATGCGAAAAGGAAGTCCTTCGTGCGCCTGAAATCCTCACGGATTTCCGAGCGGCGCACTGATGGCGCTATCTCGTTCCCGGCGTACACGCCGCCGGGAACGATTAAGACCTGCGGAGCCTTTATCGACGGACTGAAAGTGTCTGGTTTATTATCAGTCCGCACTTCGTATGGCAGCCAGCGACGACAGCTGCATCGCCCGCTGCGCCGGGTAGAAGCCGGAGCCGATCGATACCAGCACCACGAACAGCCATGTGCCCGTGGAAAGCGCCGTCGGGATGATCGAAACCGTCGCGCCCTCCTCTGTGAACATGCCGCCGGACTGCATGATGGCACCCGCCAGCTGCTGCAGCCATTCGACGTTGTTGAGCGCGTAGCTGAGCAGATAGCTCAGCAAAAGCCCCATCGCACCGCCGAACACGCCGATGTAGGCGGCCTCGCTGAGGAACATCATCCGGATGTTGTTCAGCTTGCAGCCCAGCACCTTCATGACGCCGATTTCGCGGGTGCGCTCGTAGATGGACATCATCATCGTATTGGCGATCGACAGCGCCGCGACCAACAGTGAAATCGCGCCGATAAAGCCCAAAAACGCCTGCATGGTCTGAATCTGCTTTCGGATGGTGTTGACGTATTCCATGGGGCTTGAGCACTGAACGCCCATGTCCGCAAGTTCCCGGACCACGTCCTCCACCACGTCCACGCTGTCGGCGAGTACGTTGACCGTGTCATAGGTGTCCGCGCCGTTCACGTCCTGGTCTTTGAAGAGCTGCTTGTTTTCCTTGTAGAAGCGCTTGAACCAGTCCAGGCTGACCACTGCGCCG
>JAEZTD010000379.1 GCA_023443705.1 Bacillota bacterium
ATCCACACCTGCGTCGAGACCAACGGCGCGGGGCGGTATGAGGACTACGAGAGAATCCTCGGCTGTACGGACCTGTTTCTGGTGGACTACAAGCTGACCGACGAAAAAAATCACATCGAGATGACGGGCCGGTCGAACCGGGGCATCCTCCAAACCATCGAAGCCCTGTGCGAAGCGGGCGCGGAGCTGGTGCTCCGCTGCCCGATCATCCCCGGCGTCAACGATACCGACGACCACTTCCGCGCAATCGCGGAAATGACCAGGCGTTTGCCCGTGCTGGGGTTTGAACTCATGCCGTACCATGCCTTCGGCGTGTCGAAATCCGAGCGGTTGGGCGTGGCCCGGCAGCCGCAGTTTACCGTGCCGGAAGCGCAGGCCGTAGACGGCTACCGGGCCGCGATCCTCGAAATGGGCGGGCGCGAATGGAGGAGGGGCACATGAACAGGCGCATAGAATCGCTCAGAAAGACCATTGAGCAGTTGAACGACGCAGGCGTGCGGCGGACGCTGTTCTATCCGTTGGCTTACGAATCCCTCGTTACGACGCGCGGCGAGAGCATTCAGATGCGAAGGGCGAAGGCGCAGGCATACCTCCTTGACCACGCGCCGCTCGCGGTGCTGCCGGACGAGCGCATCGTCGGCAGCACATCCAATTTTTTTCCCGTGTGCAGGAACATGCCGGACATGAGCGAGCAGCGGGAAACGGCGCAAAAGGTGCTGGACCACTACCGCTTGGACCGAGACAATCGCAACAAAGCGAAGGAGAAGGGCGGCATCCGCACCTTCGAGGACGACTTCACCACCAAGAAGAGCCGCTGGGCGCTGATGAGCCGCGTGTACCACGACGCCAGCATCCCCTATGACGCGCTGCAGGCGCTGATTAAGGACATGACCGCCCGCTACGACGGCGCGCTTGAAAAGTACGAGATCGGGCGCGAGCTGGAACGCGCCTTCAAGCTGGACTACGGCGCGGAGGTCAAACGGGAGATCGATTCCCTACCGTGGTATACGGCGAACCACCTGAGCCTGAACTACGGCGGAATGCTCTTAGAGGGCTTTGAGGCGCGCATCGCGCGAACCCGGGAGAAGGCGAAGGCCAGCCCCGGCGAGTTCTACGAGGCGCAGAGGATCGTACTCGAGGCGGCGAGCCGCTTCTTCGCGCGGTACGCTGAATTTGTCCGGGAAGAAGCGCTGAAATCCCCGGACGAGCGCGCCCTCGAGCTGACGGAAATCGCCGCGATGCTCCAAAAGCTCTCCACCCGCCCCGCCGAGACCTTCCTGGAAGGCGTGCAGTTCACCTGGATGCTGCACATCATGATGTCGATCCTTTGGGGCTCGGCGCTGTCCTTCGGCCGGTTTGACCAGTACCTGTTCCCGCTCTACGAAAGGGACCTGTCCTGCGGCCGCATCACCCGCGAAAGCGCGAATGAGATCCTCTCGTGCTTGTGGCTGAAGGTCAACGAGCCCAGGATGCGCACCGTCCAAAGCCTGACCCTCGGCGGCGTGACCCCCGAGGGCGAGGACGCGGTCAACGACCTGACGGGGCTGTGCCTGGAGGTCATCCGGGACATGCGGCTGCCCTACCCCAACGTGGGCGCGCGCATCAGCCGCAAGAACCCCGAATGGTATCACGAGCAGGTGATCGACTGCGTGCGCATGGGCGTCGGGCAACCGATGCTGATGGCGGACGAGGTGTGGATCGAAAACCTCAAACGGCTGGGCTACGGGGACAAATACGCCAACGACTACTACAACATGGGCTGCGTGGAGATCATGATCCCCGGAAAACAGCCCAACTGGGGCGTTACCGAGCCCATCGCCTTCCCGATGGTCTTTGAAACCGTGCTTGAACGGTACCAAGGCCGCGAGGAAGCGCTGGACACCTTTGAAAAATTCCAGGACGCCTACTTCGCCGCGCTGTCGGAGCAGATAGAGGCCGACCACCGGGAGGCGCTGGAAAAAGAGGCTGACAAGGCGGGGAAGTGCTTCGATCCGTTCGCTTCGGCGCTCACCGACGGCTGTCTGGAGCGCGGCCTGGACATGTTCCAGGGTGGGGCGGAACTGGGCACCCACTGGTCGTTCTACGCCTACGGTCTGGGCACCGCCGCGGATTCCATGATGGCGGTGAAAAAATGCGTGTACGACGAGAAGGTCTTCACGCTGAAACGGCTCTTCGAAATGCTCCTCGCGGACTTTGAGGGCTTCGAAGACGAGCGCCGCACCCTTCAGAACTGCGCCCACTACGGCAACGACCGGGACGATGTGGACGAACTGGCGCGGGAGATCCTGTCAAAGTTCAAGGATCAGGTTTTCTCGTACAACCGCGCGGATGTGCCCGAAAAATACGTGTCCACGCTGTTCGGCTACTTTTTTCACATTTACCACGGCGAGATCACCGGCGCCACCGCCAACGGGCGAAAGCGCGGCGAGCCCTTGAGCGACAGCATGGGGCCATCCCAGGGGAAGGACATCGAGGGCCCCACGAGGCTTCTCAATTCCGTTCTGAAGCTGAACCATTCCAAGGTAACCGGCGGTTACGCGCTGAACGTAAAGTTGAACCCTTCCGTCATCAAGGGCGACGCAGGCAAAAACGCGCTCTCCGCGCTGCTCTACGCCTACCTCGAGGGCGGCGGGCCGCAAATCCAGGTTAATTTCGCGGACGCCGAGACCCTGAAAAGCGCGAAGCTCGAGCCGCAAGAATTCAGAAGCATCATCGTTCGCATCGGCGGTTACTGCGAGTACTTCGTCAATCTGGACGAGGCGCTTCAGGACGAGATCATCGCCCGTACCATTCACGGATTTTAGTGATCGCCAACCAGGTTCTGGCCGAAACAGTGGACGGCGTTCGTTCCGAACAGCCGGATCCAAGGGGCCCGGCGTAGCGCCTTCTGTCAACGCTTTCTCCTCCCCGAAAGCGACCTGCCGCCTGATCGTCCGAAGTCCTCTCTTCCAGCAGCCGTGCTGTCCTCATCTCTACGGCCGGAATTTGTCCCGGTTTTCATTGGTACGCCTGTAAAAAAACGCCGTAATGGAAAAAAGGGCATTGACGGTCAAGCGCGCCATCCGTTCACATGCTATCCTCATGCACAAGGAGGTGCTAACAATGCACGCATGGGAACAGATTCAAATAACGGTAGACTATATAGAGGAGCATCTGGCAGAGGAGATGAAAATCGAAAAACTGGCGCGGCTTGCCTCATTGTCGCAGTTTTAT
>JAEZTD010000382.1 GCA_023443705.1 Bacillota bacterium
GATGTGACCGTTCCCGGCATGCTCCACGCCAAGGCGCTGCGCGCGAAATATCCGCGGGCGCGGGTCGTCAGGATCGACCTCGCGAAGGCCCTCGCCCACCCGGACTGCGCTCGCATCCTGACGGCGAAGGATGTACCCTTCAACAAGACCGGGCATCTGGTGCCCGACTGGGACGTTCTGATCGCCGAGGGCGACATCACCCGCTATGTGGGTGACGCCATCGTGCTGGCCGCCTCCGAAAGGCGCGAGGCGCTGGACGAGATCCTCGCCCTGGCCGAGGTCGAGTACGAAGTCCTGACGCCGATGGCCACGCCGGATGAGGCGCTGGCGGACGGCGCGCCGAAGATCCACGAGGGCGGCAACATCCTGTTTCGGCAGGAAGTGAAGCGCGGCGACGCGGACGGGGCCATCATGAGGGCGGCCCACGTGGTCACCCGCGTATACGAAACCCCGATGACCGACCACGCCTTCATGGAGCCGGAGTGCGCCATCGCGCAGCCGGACGGCGAAGGCGGCATCCTGCTCTTCACCGGCGCCCAGTCGGTGTACGACGAGCAGCGGGAGATCGCCCGCATGCTGTCGCTGCCCAAGGAGAAGGTGCGCTCCCGCACGATGCTGGTGGGCGGCGGCTTCGGCGGCAAGGAGGACATGAGCGTACAGCACCACGCGGCGCTGATGGCGTATATAACCGGGCGGCCGGTCAAGGTGCGCTTCTCCCGGGAGGAGAGCCTCCTCGTCCACACCAAGCGCCACGGCTCCCGCATCGAGATGACCACCGCCTGCGACGAAAGCGGCGTCATCACCGCCATGCGGGCGCGGATCGTGTTCGACACCGGCGCCTACGCGTCCCTCGGCGGCCCGGTGCTGCAGCGCGCCTGCACCCACGCGGGCGGGCCCTACAACTTCCAGAACGTGGACATCTCCGGCGTGGCGGTCTACACCAACAACGTGCCCGGCGGCGCGTTCCGCGGCTTCGGCGTGACGCAGAGCTGCTTTGCCGCCGAGATGAACCTGAACCTCCTGGCCGAGAAAGCGGGCATCTCCCCCTGGGAGATCCGCTACAAAAACGCCATCCGCCCCGGGCAGGTGCTGCCCAACGGGCAGATCGCGTCCCCCGACACCGCCTACGCCGAGTGCCTGGAGGCGGTCAGGGGTGCGTATGAGTCCAGTCCCTACGCCGGGATCGCCGGCGCGATGAAGAACAGCGGCCTGGGCGTCGGCATCCCGGACACCGGGCGGTGCGAGATCGTCATCCGGGACGGCGTGGCGCACATCCTGACTTCCGCCGCGTGCATGGGCCAGGGCATCGCGACCGTAATGATCCAGATGGCCGCCCAGGAGACCGGGCTTCCGGCGGAAATGTTCGCGCACGAGGCCGCGGACACCCTGATCACCCCGAACTCCGGCACCTCCACCGCCAGCCGCCAGACCGTCTTTACCGGCGAGGCCACCCGCCGCGCCGCCCGCAAGATGGCGGACGCCCTCGCGGGGAGGCCGCTCTCGGCGCTGGAGGGCCATGGCTTCTACGGCGAGTACACCGGCGTTACCGACAAGATGGGCGCGGACGTGCCCAACCCGGTCAGCCACATCGCCTACGGCTACGCCGCCCACGTGGTTGTGATGGATGAAAAGGGCAAGGTCGTCAAGGTCGTCGCCGCCCACGACGTGGGGCGCGCGGTCAACCCGAAGTCCTGCGAAGGGCAGATTGAGGGCGGCGTCGCGATGGGCCTCGGGTACGCGCTGACGGAGGATTTCGTCACCGAGGGCGGCTACGTCAAGACCACCTACGCGACCCTAGGCCTCTTCCGCGCCACCGAAATGCCGCCGGTCGAGGTGATCCTTCTCGGCAAGCCATCCGGCGAGCAGCCCGCCTTCGGCGTCAAGGGTGTCGGGGAAATCGCCACCATCCCCACCACCCCTGCGGCGGCCCACGCCCAGTACCGGGTGGACGGGGTCTTCCGCACGAAGCTGCCGCTTTCGGACACCGCGTACCGAAAGGGCAAGCCTTAAAAGAGATTACCGCGGCCGAGGGCCGAAAGGAGTACACCATGAAACCCATTGAGTGGACGCTGAACCAGATGCCAAAATCCGAAGACCTGCAGCTTAACGTGATGTCCCGCGAGAACGTAAAGCTCGCCCGGGGCTTTCACCAGAGCTTTCCGGAGTACACCGTTACGCCCCTTCAGCGCCTGAAGGAGCTGGCCGGGAAACTGGGCGTGAAGGAGGTCTTCGTCAAGGACGAGTCCTACCGCTTCGGCCTCAACGCCTTCAAGGTGCTGGGCGGCTCCTTCGCGATGGCCCGGTACATCGCGGACGCGCTGAAGATGAACGTGGGCAGCGTGGACTACGATTTCCTGAAATCCGAAAAATTGGAAAAGGAATTCGGCCAGGCAACCTTCTTTACGGCGACTGACGGCAACCACGGCCGCGGCGTGGCCTGGGCCGCGCGGCAGCTGGGGCAGAAGGCCGTCGTGCGCATGCCCAAGGGCACCGTGGACATCCGCTACCAGAACATCAAAAAAGAGGGCGCGGAAGTCTCCATCGAGGACATGAACTATGACGACTGCGTGCGGCTCGCCGCCGCTCAGGCCGCCAAGACGCCCCGGGGCGTCATCGTGCAGGACACCGCGTGGGACGGCTACGAGGAAATCCCCTCCTGGATCATGCAGGGCTACGGCACGATGGCGATGGAGGCCGCGGAACAGCTGACCAAGGCCGGCTACCGCCGCCCGACCCACGTCATCGTTCAAGCGGGCGTGGGGTCGCTTGCGGGCGCGGTGACCGGGTTCTTCGCAAACCTGTTCCCGAACGACCCGCCCAAGGTGATCGTGGTCGAGGCCGACACCGCCGCGTGCCTGTACAAGGGCGCGGTGGCCGGCGACGGCAGCCCCCGCATCGTGGGCGGCGACCTTGAGACCATCATGGCCGGCCTCGCCTGCGGCGAGCCCAACACCATCTCCTGGGACATCCTGAGGAACCACGCCACCACCTTCGCCGCCTGCCCCGACTGGGTCAGCGCCAAGGGCATGCGCATGCTGGGCGCCCCGGTGAAGGGCGACCCCCAGGTGACGAGCGGCGAATCCGGCGCGGTGGGGCTGGGGCTTCTGGCCGCGCTCTGCGAGGACGGCGATTACGAGCGGTTCAAGCGGGCGGTGGGCATCGACGAGACCAGCGTGGTGCTCATGTTCTCCACCGAGGGCGACACCGACCCGGAGAACTACCGCCGCGTCGTGTGGGATGGGAAATATCCGTCCTGCGAATGAAATCTGCTTTGCGGCTTTCATTCGGTTTGGAACGGGGCCGGTTTCCTGAAACGCTGCGGCGTTTCCGGGCGGAAACCGGAACGGGAGCGCTTTCCCCGTCGGCCGGGCAGGCTCGGCCTTTGGGGGAAAGCCAATTCCGCCGAGCATGTCGCCGGAATTGATGGAATGTGGAAAGGGCTGCGCCCTCTCCACCCTCTCCCAAGAACCAGTTTAACGCGCCGGGGGGCCCGGCGGGAATGGCTTGACACAATAGAGGAGGAAAACACCATGGATTTTGACCGCATCAAATCATCCGCCGAAGGCTACAAGGCCGCAATGACCAAGTTTCTGAGGGACCTGATCGCCATCCCCGGCGAGAGCTGCGGCGAGGAAGGTCACATCCGCCGCATCGCGAAGGAAATGGAAGCCGTGGGCTTCGACAAGGTCGAGATCGACCCGATGGGGAACGTCCTGGGCTACATGGGCACGGGCAAGACGCTCATCGCCTACGACGCCCACATCGACACCGTCGGCATCGGCAACCGCGCCAACTGGACCTTCGATCCTTACGAGGGCTATGAGAACGACGAGGA
This sequence comes from Bacillota bacterium, assembly GCA_023443705.1. Taxonomy (GTDB): domain Bacteria; phylum Bacillota; class Clostridia; order Christensenellales; family Aristaeellaceae; genus JAEZHK01. The sequence goes on from JAEZTD010000382.1 coordinate 3,836, forward strand.
GATCGGCGGCCGCGGCGCGTCCGACCAGATGGGCGGCATCGTCAGCGCCGTGTACGGCGCGAAGATCATGAAGGATCTGGGCCTTCTGTCCGACAAGTACACCGTGCTCGTCACCGGAACCGTGCAGGAGGAAGACTGCGACGGCCTGTGCTGGCAGTACATCGTGAACGAAGGCAAGGTGAAGCCGGAGTTCGTGGTCATCACCGAGCCGACCGACGGCAACATCTACCGCGGCCAGCGCGGCCGCATGGAAATCCGCGTGGACGTTCAGGGCGTCAGCTGCCACGGCTCCGCGCCGGAGCGCGGCGACAACGCCATCTACAAAATGGCCGAAATCCTGCTCGAGATCAAGGAACTCAATAACCGCCTCCACTACGATCCGTTCCTCGGCAAAGGCACCGTCACCACCAGCGAAATCTTCTTCACGTCGCCTTCCCGCTGCGCGGTGGCCGACAGCTGCTCCGTTTCGCTGGACCGCCGCCTGACCGACGGCGAAACCTACCAGATGGCACTTGAAGAAGTCGCGAACCTGCCCGCCTGCCAGAAATACGGCGCGAAGGTGTCCATGTACACCTACGAGCGCCCCTCCTGGACGGGTCTTACCTACCCGACCGACTGCTACTTCCCCACCTGGGTCATCCCGGAGGATCACCCCGCCACCCAGGCGATGGTGGAATCCTTCCGCGGTATGTACGGCGAGCCGCTGGTTGACAAGTGGACCTTCTCCACCAACGGCGTTTCGATCATGGGCCGCTACGGCATCCCCTGCATCGGCTTCGGCCCCGGCAAGGAGAAGGAAGCCCACGCCCCCAACGAGAAGACCTGGAAGGCCGACCTCGTCAAGTGCGCGGCGGTGTACGCGGCGATGCCCACGCTCTACTGCAAGTAATTCCTTCAAAACCGCTTTGCGCTTTTGAAGGAGAGCGCCGAAGATCCATTGGGTCTTCGGCGCGTAAGGAAGACTGCGTGCGCCTGAGATCCTCACGGCTTTCCGGGCGGCGCACTGACGGATGGAATGTTTTACGCCGCCAGTGTGCGCACTGGCCGCGCAAAACCATTCCCGGCGTACACGCCGCCGGGAATGATTGAATCGCGGGGCTTGCCACCGGATGCCCCGAACCCCGGGTTTGGAACGGCTAGAATACCACCAACAGGATAAGGAGCGAGACACATGAAAAACCCCGTTGAGACCCTGAAGAAGCTGGATTATTCCAAGATGTTCGAAGGCGATTTCTTTCTGACCTGGGAAAAGTCCAAAGACGAGATCCTGAGCGTGTTTGCCGTCGCCGACGCGCTGCGCGACCTCAGAAGCCGCAACATCTCCACCCGCATCTTTGACAGCGGTCTGGGCGTGTCGCTCTTCCGCGACAACTCCACCCGCACCCGCTTCTCCTTCGCCTCCGCGTGCAACCTCCTGGGCCTCGCGGTGCAGGATCTGGACGAGGGCAAGAGCCAGATCGCCCACGGCGAAACCGTGCGCGAGACGGCCAACATGATCTCCTTCATGGCGGACGTCATCGGCATCCGGGACGACATGTACATCGGCAAGGGCAACACCTACATGCACGAGGTCGTGGACGCGGTGACCCAGGGCTATCAGGACGGCGTTCTGGAGCAGAAGCCCACGCTTGTCAACCTTCAGTGCGACATCGACCACCCCACCCAGGCGATGGCCGACATGCTGCACCTGGTCCACCACTTCGGCGGCGTCGAGAACATGAAGGGCAAGAAGATCGCCATGACCTGGGCCTACTCCCCCAGCTACGGCAAGCCCCTCTCCGTGCCCCAGGGCGTCGTGGGCCTCATGAGCCGCTTCGGAATGGACGTGGTGCTGGCCCATCCCGAAGGGTATGAGATCATGCCCGAGGTCGAGGCCGTCGCCGCCAAGAACGCCCGGGAAACCGGCGGCTCCTTCCGCCGCGTGAACTCGATGGCCGAGGCCTTCGAGGGCGCCGACATCGTCTACCCCAAGAGCTGGGCGCCCTTCGCCGCGATGGAGAAGCGCACGAACCTCTACGGCGAGGGCGACTTCGACGGCATCAAGGCCCTCGAAAAGGAACTGCTCGCCCAGAACGCCCAGCACAAGGACTGGGAGTGCACCGAGGAATTGATGGCAAAGACCAACGGCGGCAAGGCGCTGTACCTGCACTGCCTGCCTGCGGACATCACCGGCGTCAGCTGCAAGCAGGGTGAAGTCGCGGCCTCCGTGTTCGACCGCTACCGCACCCCGCTCTACAAGGAAGCGTCCTTCAAGCCCTACATCATCGCCGCCATGATCTTCCTGGCCAAGATGAAGAACCCCATCGAGGCCCTTGAGGCCCTCGAGGCGCAGGGTTTCCCGCGCCGGTTTGAGGAGTAAGCGGAACAGTATCCATCATGCGGGGAGTCCGGAGGGCATCATGCCCTCTGGCGGGGGAGCGGGGGCCGCGCCCCCGCTGCTCCCTTCTCATTATCACGCCAAAGATGGCGAACGCCGAGGAGGGCGTATGGGCAAACGAATTGTCATCGCGCTGGGCGGAAACGCGCTGGGCAACAACCTGCCGGAGCAGATGGCCGCGGTCAAGAAGACCGCCGTAGCCATCGCGGAACTGATCGAAAACGGTCACGAGGTGGTGCTGTCCCACGGGAACGGCCCCCAGGTGGGCATGATCCAGGAGGCCATGGGCGAATACGGGAAGCTGCACAACATCCCGCGCATCCCGCTTTCGGTGTGCGTCGCCATGAGCCAGGGCTACATCGGGTATGACCTGCAGAACGCGCTGCGGGAGGAACTGCTCACTCGCGGCATCGCGAAGCCGGTTTCGACGGTTCTGACGCAGGTGCGCGTCGACCCTGAGGACCCCGCCTTTTTGAACCCCACCAAGCCCATCGGCCAGTTTATGTCAAAGGAAGAGGCCGACGAGATGGTGGAGGCGCGGGGCTGGGTCGTGAAGGAGGACGCGGGCCGCGGATATCGCCGGGTCGTGGCGTCCCCGAAGCCGGTGGAGATCGTCGAGATCGAGACCATCCGGGATCTGATGAAAGCCGGACAGGTAGTCGTCGCCGCGGGCGGCGGCGGCATCCCGGTGGTCGCAGAAGGGCTGCATTTGAAGGGCGTGCCCGCCGTCATCGACAAGGATTTCGCCAGCGAACGCCTGGCGGAGATGATCGACGCGGATTGCCTCATCATCCTGACCGCCGTCGAGAAGGTGGCCATCAACTTCAAAAAGCCCGACGAGAAATGGCTGAGCGAACTGACCGTGCGCGAAGCCGAAGAATACGTGAAAGCGGGCCATTTCGCCCCCGGCTCCATGCTGCCCAAGGTGGAGGCCGCCATGCGGTTCGCCGCGAGCAAGCCGGGCCGCTACGCGCTGATCACGCTGCTTGAAAAGGCGCTGGACGGCGTCGAAGGCCGCACCGGCACGGTGATCCGGGAATAAGAAGCCGCAACAAGGCATCCCATTTCAATCGTTCCCGGCGACGTGCGCGCCGGGAACGATTTTACTCCTTTGGGCGCAAGCCTCCGCATCTGTATTTCTTAACACGCCCCGCGCTTGACAGGCCGCCCCGGCTGTGGTATATTTTATCACGTTAGCAAAGTAAAGCGCGGAGGGATAGACGATGAAGAAATTGATCGCGATGCTGCTGGCGGCCATGCTAGTTCTGATGATGGGCGTTCCGGCCCTGGCCGAGGACGAATCACTCGCGAAGATCAAGGAGAAGGGCACGCTGATCCTGGGTCTGGACGACAGCTTCCCGCCCATGGGCTTCCGGGACGAGAACAACGAGATCGTCGGCTTTGACATCGACCTTGCGAAGGAAGTCGCGTCCCGTCTCGGCGTCGAGCTGAAGCTGCAGCCCATCGACTGGGCGGCCAAGGAGATGGAGCTCTCCAGCGGCAACATCGACTGCATCTGGAACGGCATGAGCGACACGCCCGAGCGGCAGGAGGCCATGTCCCTGTCGATGGACTATCTGAACAACAAGATGGTATTCCTGGTCAAGGACCCGTCCTTCAAGAGCCGCGAGGACCTGGTGGGCAAGAAGGTGGGCGTGCAGTCCGGCTCCTACGCGGAAGAACTGCTGGAGACCGACGCGGGCCTGGCCGAGTTCTACGGCTCGCTGGGCGAGGTGCTGGCCTATCCGGACTACCTGACCGCGATCATGGACATGCAGAACGGCAGCATCGACGGCATCCTGATTGACCTGGTGGTGGCCAACTACCAGCTCAAGCAGATTGGCGACGAGAGCCTGTTCACCATTGACAACCTGGCGGACGACTACTACGCCGTGGGTTTCCGCAAGGAAGATGTGGCGCTGCGCGACGCCGTCAACGAGGTCCTCAAGGAAATGGCCAAGGACGGCGTCGTGGATGAAATCGCCGCCAAGTGGTTTGGCGAGAACATCACGCTGATCGCCGCCGAATAACAAACAATCGTGTCGAGCGGGGCTGGCTGCACGCGTGGCGGCCAGCCCTCATTGACGTAAGGGGTTAGGCCATGCTGGGCAAGTTTTTCAGCGATCCGGAAAGGCTTCTGAACATGACGGGGCTGCTTCTAAGCGGCGTCGGGACGACGGTGTCGGTGTTCGCGCTGACGCTGGTTTTGTCGATCCCGCTGGGCATGCTGGTGGCGGTGGGGCGCATGTCGCGCCTGAAGGTCGTGTCAAAGCCGGTGGCGTTCTACATTTACATCATGCGCGGGACGCCGCTCCTTCTGCAGGTGATGTTCATCTACTTCCTGCTGCCGCAGCTGCTGCCCTTCCGCTTCGAGCGCTTCTGGGCAGTGATCTTCTCGTTCGTGATCAACTACGCCGCCTACTTCGCGGAGATCTTCCGCGGCGGCATCCAGTCGATTCCGCCGGGGCAGCGGGAGGCCGCGCAGGTGCTGGGCTACACCAAGGCCCAGACCTTCTTTCGCATCATCCTGCCGCAGACGGTGAAAAGGGTGATCCTGCCGGTGACCAACGAGGTCATCACCCTCGTCAAGGATACAGCGCTGGCGTCCTCCGTGGCGGTGATGGAGGTGCTCAACATCGCCAAGAAGCAAGCCAACAGCGCGGTGTCCATCGACCCCTACATCGTCGCCATGATCATCTACCTGGTCCTAAACGGCATCGCCGAGCAGGCCATGAAGCTGATCGAGCGTAAACTCAACTACTATTAGGAGCGCGTATGCTGAAAGCCATCGACATTAAAAAGAGCTTTGACGGACTGGGCGTGCTGGACGGGATCTCCGTCGAAATTCAGAAGGGCGAGGTCGTGGCGCTGATCGGGCCCTCCGGCAGCGGTAAGTCCACGTTCCTCCGGTGCGTCAACCGTCTGGAAAAAATTGACGCCGGTGAAATCTCGCTGGACGGCGACCGCATGTGCTGGATGGAGGGCGGCAAGCTCCGGGAGGCGGACGAAAAGACGCTTCAATCCATCCGCCGCCGGATGGGCATGGTGTTCCAGTCCTTCAACCTCTTTCCCCACATGAGCGTGATGAAGAACCTCACCGACGCGCCGGTATCGGTTTTGAAGCTCTCCCGGGAGGAAGCCGAGGAGCGGGCGATGGCGCTGCTCAAAAAGGTGGGCCTTGCCGACAAGGCGAAAGCCTACCCGCACCAGCTGTCCGGCGGCCAGGCCCAGCGGGTGGCCATCGCCCGGGCGCTCGCGATGCAGCCGGAGATGCTCTGCTTTGACGAACCCACCTCCGCATTGGACCCGGAGCTCACCCAGGAGGTGCTCGCCGTCATGCGGGACCTCGCCGCCGAGCGCATGACGATGGTGGTGGTTACCCACGAGATGGGCTTTGCCCGGGATGTGGCGGACCGCGTGATCCTGATGGAGAACGGCCAGATCGTCGAGGAAGGCCCGCCTGCGCAGCTCTTCGCCTCCGAGAACCCGCGCACCGCCCGCTTTCTGGGCGGCGCGTAGGCGCGGCGGAATAGAATCGCACACCCCTGCGGTTTTGCGGGTGCGAAAGCCCCAACGTGCGGCTGAAAGCCTTCGGGCTTTGCGGGCGGCGCACCGATTTATGGTTTTGATTCTGCCAAGTGCGCACGGATGGTGGAAACGCGTTGCCGGCATACACGCTGGGAACGATTGAAACCCTGCCAGAACCCTGTTGATGCCCTGAAGCTCCGCCTGCGCGGGGCTTTTTTGCTGTGCTGCGCGCAGCAATTTAACCAACCGTAACCGGTGCCTTCGCGTAAATGCGCGCTTCGGGCAGACTGAAATCCTGTGGAAATCCGGGCGGAATTACCGCAAGGCCGATATTGTCTGTGGAAAATGTCACCCGAACGCTCAATCCGTCGGGGAGCCTTCGCAGCCCGGGTAAAGGGCGGACATCGCCCGCGCATCGTGAAAAAACCGTTGCTCGTGGCGATAATTTACCAACGATTAACAAATCCCACTGAAAAAGGGCGGACGACTCGCCGAAGCGTCCAGCCTCTTTCGGGACGAAAAACCCGGCAGTGGCCTGTTTTCACGAACCGGAACCCGTCGAAAATGCCGTTTCATGCACAAAACAGAAGAAACGGGCGGCTTCCGCGGCGTAACATTCCTTCCGAACAGCCCCGGTCGGGATTTTTTTTGCTGCCCAGGGGCTGTAACCGGCCGTGTAACTGCGGTCGGGTACAATAAGGCCATCAAGATGAGAACCCGCCCTGGAGCGGCGGTAACGAAAGCATAGAAAGAGCAAACGCGCAAAGATCGCGAGAGGAGAGACTAAGATGAAGAACTTGAAGAAGCTGGTAGCGGTTCTGATGGCCGTCATGGTGTTGGTGCTGGCAGTTCCTGCGGTCTTTGCGGAGGAAGCTCAGCCGGAGCAGCAGCCCGAGGTTTCCGCGCCGGTGAAGGCGGAAGAGCCGGAGAAGGCCAAAGAGCCTGAAAAGACCAAGGAACCCGAAAAGGCCGAAGAGACCAAAGCCCCGGAAGCGGAAGCGCCTGCGGAGAAGCCGGAAGTGACGGAAGCGCCCGCCGAGCCGGAGGCCACCCCGGAGGCTACTGCCGAGCCCACTGCCGAACCGACCGCTGAGCCTACCGCCGAGCCGACGGCTGAGCCCACCGCCGAGCCGACCCCGGACGCCGCCCCCGTCAGAAGGAGCGTTGAGGTTGTGGCGGAGAATTCCTCTCTTCAGGTTGGCGACACGCTGAAACTGACGGCCAAGCTCACCGGCTTTGAAGGCGTCAAGTACACCCTCATCTGGCAGGTCAAGGCCCCTGGCGAAGACTGGAAGAACATCAACGGCGAGAGCGGTGAAACGCTGAAGGTCGAGCTGAGCGAAGAAAACATCGGCGCTTCCTGGCGCGTCACGGTCGAGACGCAGGAGTAATCTGGAGCAGATTCATAAACAAATCAAGCCGGAGCAGTTTGCTCCGGTTTTTTGCGTGATCATCCATCGCACATCCATAGCCCCCTGATAGCCCACCCGCCGGGGTGTGCGTGGGAAAGAAAAGCCGCCGCCGGTCAAAAATGCCGGTGGCGGCTTTGGCGGTATAATACCAATTCCAAACATAAATCCCACGTCGCGCCGGTTCTTTTCGCGCGCCGCCGTGTCGCCTTCCGCTCAGAATAGCGCTGCTATTGCTCGCTCCGGCTCCTTGCTCCGCATCGAAAATTCCTCGCTGCTTTGGAGTGATTCATGTTTTCCGCTGGTGTAGGATTACAGCGGCGGCAGCGGCAGCGGTTCATCCATCAGCTTCTTGCAGCGGGGCAGACCCGTGAGAAGGCTGGGCAGCACCCGGAGCGCCGGCAGGTCCATCGCCGCCAGCATGGCGGGCAGCGCGCGCTGCGAAAGCGCCCAATCCAGCGCCTCCAGCGGGGTACAGGTCATCATGCGGGTGACGGCGGCGCAGTAGGCCCAGGTCTGGTCCAGCGTGTGCCGGTCCAGCGTCCAGCCGATCCCGGCAAGGCCTTGCCTGAGCGCGTTCAGCCGGTTCTCCACCTCGCCGGGGATTTCGCTCGGGGCGAAGATCTTGTGCAGCGACGCGAGGGACGGCGAGCGGTCCGGCTGCGGCGTGGTGCGGGGGCGGGGCTTCCAGGGCGCATCGGCGGCGGCGGGGCTGAGGCGGATCAAGAACGCCCTGCCCAGGAGGCGCGCCGAAAGCGGCTTGCCGTCCGGCGAATCCTGCGCGGTCAGCACCACGACAACCGGCACGTTTTTGGCGTAGATGCGCTCCTGCAGCGCGATGATGTCGGCGCAGGGCACGTCGCCACCCAAGTCGTTTACGTCGTCGATCAGCGCGGCGGAGAGGGTCAGGTCGTCCGCGCCCTCCAGCAGGCGCTCGAGCGCCGGGTCCTCCGCGGAGCGGGTCTGCAAAAAGCGGCTAGCGGGGCTCGCGAGGCCCAGCGCCGCGACCAGTGCCCGGGCGAGGCCGCTCTTTCCGGTGCCGGGGGCGCCGGAGAGGATGACCGTGCCGCCCACGACCATTGAAGCCACCAGATTGACGGCTTCATCGTTAGACAGCGGGTAGCCTGCGGCGTCCATCTGAACCCTGAGGTCGCTGATCAGCTCGCCCGCGGTGGGCGCATACACCTCCGGATGGCCCACCGGACGCCGGTGGCCGTCGGTCATGCGAAGCAACAGTTCCCGCGCGTGGCTGGAAGCCATGCTGTCGAGCAGCTTTTCTTCCAGCTTGTCGGAAGTCTCTTCCAGCAGCTTTTCGGCGGCTTCCGCAGCCTTGCGGGCGGCGGCGGCGGCTTCTTCGTTCTTTTCCACTTCGCGGCGCAGCGCCTCGTTTTGCTGCTCGTAGCGGCTGAACTCGTCCCGCCTGGCGTCGCGCAGCTCCTGCATCAGCGCCTGACGCATGTCCTGCCTCTTGAGGCGAAGCGCGTCAATTTCGGTAATCAGCTGGAGCCTCGAAGCTTCCAGCCGTTCGGCGGCTTCGTCCGCCAGTTGGGCCTTGGGAATCTCATAGCGCTCGCGGATGGCGCCGCCCACGGCTTCGTCTCCCTCCAGCGCCTTCAAAAGGCTTTCCCGCGCGGCGGGCAGCGCCCACGCCTCCCGGAGCGCTTCAAGCGCCCGGTCGATGGGGCTCATCACCGGAATAGAGGTGGCCTCCGGCGGCACCGGGTGCCCCAGCTGGTCGCAGCGGGAACGCCGCCATTGCTCGTCCACAACCTCGTTCAGGCTGCGGCCGCGGCGCGGGTTAATGCCGGTCTGCATGTCGAAGGGCTCCCGCATACGCCGGGATACGGCGCGGGGGTAGGATTCATCCTTGGTGATCCAGGCTTTCGCGACGGCTTCCTCCGGCTGTGGCGCGGGCTGGGGTGGGGCGGCCTCCTGATGGATGACGGTGAAGGCCTGCGGCGGCTGAGCGGCCTGCGCCGGGGCTACAGCGGGAATCGGCAGCGGCGTGGGCTGAGCCGATTGCGGCGGGGTTGCGGCCTGAACCGGCTGCAATGTGGGCAGAATCGGTTGCGGCGGAACCGCTTGAACCGGCTGGGGTGCGGGCTGAACCGGCAGCGGTGCAACCTGCGCGTCCGGAAGGGCTGGCGCGGCTTCCCGCGGTTCGGGCTTTTCCGTCTCGGGAACCGGGGCGGTCAGGCCAAGGATGGCGGGGTTGTACATCAGCGTGAACGTCCCTTCCGGCGTTTCCACATCCAGAATGCGCGCCTCGTCCAGCGGCACATCGGCGCGGGGAAAGCCCGGCGCGATGGAGAGCGAAATGCAGCCGGGGATGTCCGGCGTCTCCGTCCAGGCCCACGGCCCGGACAGGTGATTGTCCCGCCGGACGGCCACAAACCGCGTGCCCGGCGCACTCGCCCGGAGGGTGATGGCATCGCTGTCAAAAACGCCGGTGGCGTCCAGAACCTCTACGGCCATCTCGCAGGAGAGGGAGCTGATCACGTCCGAATAGACGATGTGGGCGTTGCGCTCCGCGCTTTCCGGCGCGTAATTCTTGTTGGGGCGGATCTTGTCGTTTTCGTTTGGATGGCGGCGCAAGTCGAGAAGGCAGTAGCGGCCCAACTGGCGCATGCGGGTTTTGAACAGGCTGATTTCGTTTTTGTCGGGGACGATGCGGATAAAGCCGTCCTCGGGGAATTGCGCCGAAATGCCCTCGTCCACCGGTTCGAAGCCGGCCTCCGACAGCGAGATCAACGGGCAGAATCGGAAGTAAAATTTTACCGGATTGTCCTCATGGACGTATCCGATTGTCAGTTTTCCGGGCAATGCCATGAAGAAATCTTCGCCTCCTATACTTTCTTAATATGACCCTCATCATTATACCACAGATTCTATCAAAATCACCCGGAAAATAGTAAGCACTTGACCGGAAATTTTCCGGTATGCGGAAGATTTTGCGCCCGAACGTCGCATTGGATAGCCTGTCGCAACGCGCGAAAAGTGGGCGCAGCGCGTGTGGCTCCAATACAATCGCGGACAGCGTAAGCAATTGCCCGCACTTTCGGCGAATTATGTTTGTGCCGCCGAATGCGCTGTGCTATACTCATCCCAAAGGGGTGCTTAGGATGCTTACGTATCATACCGGTCGCGCGCGCGCGGTGCGCGCGGCGCTTTTTGAAGCGCTGGGCCGCGCCGTGTCATCGGGCGATCACCCGGTGCTCTTCGTCGTTCCGGCGCAGTTCACGCTGGAGGCTGAACTCGACGCCGTGGACAGGCTGAACCTGAACGGCTCGTTCCGGCTTCAGGTGCTGTCGCCCCAGCGGCTCTACCAGCGCGTGTTCGAGGCCGCCGGGCGGCCGGCGCGGGTCAGGATTGACGTTGAGGGCCGCGTGATGCTTCTACAGCGGGCGGCGGAGGCACTGGGAGAATCGCTCCATTGGTACCGGGGGGCCTCCCGCCGCCCGGGCTTTGCCGAGCGCGCCGTAAAGCAGATCGAGGTATTCAAGCAGTCCGGCATGCACCCGGAAGAGGTTCAGGCGCTGGCTGCGGGCGAGAGCGGCGCGCTTCGGGAAAAGCTTCACGACATCGCGCGGCTGTACGCCGCCTACGAGCAGGCGCTTTCCGGCCGCTTTCTGGACGGCGAGGACGAGGCGCGGGAGGCCGCGCTCCGAATGAAGGATGCGCCCGTCGTCCGGGGCGAGGTGTTCTTCTACGGCTTTGACCTGATCACCCAGGCCATGGCGCGGTCGATTGTCGCCCTCGCGGAATGCGCGAAGGATGTGCATCTCTTTCTGACGCTGGAAAACGACGGAGACGCGCGGGATTTCCCCGTCTACCAGCCGGTGCAGAAGGCCTTCGAGCGGCTTCAGCGGCAGGTGATCGCGGCGGGCGTAAAGTGGGCGCGGGTGCGATGCGCGGAGCCGGAGGATGGCTTGCAGGCCCCGGCGCTTCGGCACCTGGCGCGGGAGATCTACTGCTGGCCGCCGGTCAAATACGAAACCGCGCCGGAAGGGCTGACCGTCGCGGCCCTCGACAATCCCCAGGATGAGGCCGAATACGCCGCCGCCAAAATTCGTTCGATGGTCATGGAGCGGGGCTGGCGCTACCGGGACGTGATGGTCGCCTGCCAGTCGCTGGACGAGGCGGCGATCTTCTCGCTGAGCCGCGCGTTCCAGCTCTACGGTGTGCCGCTGTTTCTGTCCCAGAGCCGCCCCGCGGACAGGCACCCACTGGCCAGGGGCCTCCTTTCGGCGCTCAAGATCGCGTCCATGCGCTTCTCGCAGGAGGACGTGGGCGCGTACGCCCGCTCGGGCTTCGCGCCCATCGACGACGACGAGGCCGACCGGCTGATGAACTACGCGCTGGAGTGGGGGCTTCGCGGCCGCGCGTGGCTGCGCCCGCTCACCCGCGGCACGCCGGAGGTCGTCGAAGCGTTGGAGCCGATTCGAAAGCATCTGATGGACCCGGTGGAGGCGCTTCAGCGCCGGGGGCGCAACGTATCGGCGGAGAAGGCGCTGGAAGCGGCGTTTCTGTTTCTGGAGGAGGTCGGCGCTCGGGAAAAGTTGGAGGCGCAGCAGCGGCTTCTGACCGAAATGGACCGGCGCGAGTGGGCGATGGAGGGGGCGCAGGTCTGGAACCGGATCATTCAGGCCCTCGACCAGGCGCACGAGCTTCTCTCGGGCGAGCCGATGTCGATTCGGTCGCTGTACGAGCTTCTGCGCCGGGCGCTGGGCGCGACGGAAATTAAGCAGCTGCCCCAGTCCGGCGACGCGGTGATGGGCGGCGGACTCGATCACATGAAGGGGCGGCCGGTGAAGGCGCTTTTCATCCTGGGCGTTACGGACGCGGCCCCCAACGGGGGCGGCGCGCTACTCAGCGAGCGGGAGCTCGCCAAATTGACCGATCAAGGGCTTTGGCTGGGGCTTTCCGATGAGGACCGCGCCCGGATCGCGCGGCAGAGCGTGAAGAGCGCGCTGGAACTGGCGGCAGAGGAAGTGTACATCACTTTCCCAAGAAGCGACATGTCCGGCGCGGCGCAGCGCCCCGGCGCGCTGATAAGGCTTGCGCACCGATTGTTCCCGGCCCTCGTGGAGCAGGGCGGCGTCACCGAGCAGCTGGAAAAGCGGCTTCGGCTGATGGCGCCCGGCGCGGCGCTCAGCCGCGCCAGCGCGCTCCTTCGGGAGAATCCGGCAGACCCGGACGCCCGCGCGGCCCTTGAAATCCTCTCGGAGATCCCGGAGTACGAAGGGAAGGTTCGCGCCCTCGTGCGGGCGTTTCATCACCGGGTGGAATCCCGCCCGCTGCCGGAACATCTCCGGGACGCCGCGCCCGCCGTCAGCGCCACACGGCTCGAGCGGTTCATCGGCTGTCCGTTCAAGGATTTCGTGGCCTCGATCCTCCGCCCTCAGGAAAACCGGGAGTTCGACCTGTCGCCCCGGGAGGTTGGTAACTTCCACCACGCGGCGCTTGAGGCCTTCGCCCGTGAAAACGAAGGCCGCCTGATGGACATGAGCGAGGACGAGGCCGTCGAGCGGATGACCCGCGCGACCGAAAGCCTGATGGCGGACCTGGCCGAGCGCGTCATTGGAGACAGCGCCGTCGCCCGGCGGGAGGGTGCGCGCGTCGCCTCCGTCGCGACGCGGGCCGCGCGGACGCTCATCAGGCACCTGTCCGGCAGCCGCTTTCAGCCGGTGGCGCTGGAGGTGGACTTTGGCGTAAAGGACGGGCGCATCCTGCTCCGGGACGTGCCGCTTCGCGGGCGCATCGACCGGGTGGACGCCTGGCAGGACGGGGAGACCCGGTACCTTCGCATCATCGATTACAAGACCGGCGGCAAAGCGGTCAGCCTGCCGGAGGTCTACTACGGGCTGCAGCTGCAGCTGGTCCTCTACCTCGCGGCTTCGGTGGCGAAGGGCGGGAAGCCCGCCGGGGTCTTCTACTTTTCGATCGACGACCCGCTGGTGTCCACCCCGTCCCGGGACAGGGCCGAGATCGAGGCGCTCCGCGACAAGGCGCTGAAGCTGGACGGCCTCATGCTGGACGACGACCGGGTCATCACCGCCATGTCGCCCAGCCCCGAATCGGTGCTCGGCGTAAACCCATCAAAAGGAAGAAAATCCAGCCGTCAGATTGAGGCGGAGGACTTTCAGCTTCTGATGGACCGAGCGGCGCACCTCGCCCTGGGCGCGCTCTCCCGCATCCGGGACGGCGAAACGGACATCCGCCCGGCGGTTCTCGCAAACGGCAGCGCCTGCGACTATTGCGACTATAAGCCCCTCTGCCAGATCGCGCCGGGGATTCCCGGCTCGGACGGGGTCAAGCTGCCGCGGCTCGCGCCGGACGACGTGATCCCGCGGCTTCGCGAGGACGCCGGGCTGACCGAGGGTGCGGGCGGTTTGACGGCCCCGGATTCCAACATATCGGAGGAGTAGCGATCGATGCGCGGGTTTGATCTTCTCGCGGCCGAAAAGTGCCGCGAAAACTGGGACGGGGTGGCGAAGCCGCTCAAAAGCCTCGGGCTTCTGGAGGAAATGGTCATCAAAATCGCGGGCATCCAGAAAACGCCGGACGTGGACGTGAGCCGCCGCGTGTGCCTGACCTTCTGCGCCGACAATGGCGTGGTGGCGGAGGGCGTCACCCAGGTGGACAGCGCCGTGACGATGGCGGTGGCCCGCTCCATCGCCCGGGGCACCGGAAACATCTGCCAGATGGCCCGCGTCGCCCGGTGTGGCGTCGTGGCGGTGGACGTCGGGATGCTCGAAAAATCGGAAGATGCGAACATCGTCGACCGGCGGGTGGCCCCCGGCACGAAAAACATCGCGCGGGGCCCCGCTATGACACGGGAGGAATGCCAGAAAGCGCTCCTCGCCGGCGAGGAGATGGTGCGGGACATGGCGAAAGCGAGCTATCGGCTCATCGCCCTCGGGGAGATGGGCATCGGCAACACCACCACCGCCTCCGCCGTCGCCTGCGCGCTGACCGGCGCGGAGGTTTCCCGCATGACCGGGCGCGGCGCGGGGCTTTCGGACGAGGGACTGGCGAGAAAGGTCGCCGCCATCGAGCGGGCGCTCTCGGTCAACCGCCCCGACCGGGACGATCCGACGGGTGTACTCGCAAAGGTCGGCGGGTTTGACTTCGCGGCGCTGGCGGGGGCGTTTTTGGGCGGCGCGAAGTACGGCGTGGCGGTGCTCGTGGATGGGTTCATCGCCTCCGTGGCGGCGCTGTGCGCCCAGCGGATGATGCCCGAGGCGCGGGACTTCATGCTGGCCTCCCACGTCAGCCGTGAGCCCGCCGGGGCGTTCCTTCTGGAACAGTTGGGGCTGAAGCCAATTCTAGCGGCGGGCATGGCGCTGGGCGAGGGCACCGGCGCGGTGGCGGTGATGCCGCTGATCGACATGGCGCTCGCCGTCTACCGCGGCGCGACCTTCGGCGACATCGCCGTCGAGGCCTATGTGCCCCAGGAGGGCGCATGATCGCCCTCGTCACCGGCGGCAGCGGCTGCGGAAAATCCACCTGGGCGGAAAAGCTAGCGGTCCGGCTGGGCGGGTCCAAGTGCTACATCGCCACCATGCAGGTGGTGGACGACGAGTGCGCCCAGCGGGTGGCGCGCCACCGGGCGCAGCGGGAGGGCCTGGGCTTTGAAACCATCGAGCGGCCCGTGGACATCGGCGGCGCGGCGGTTCCGAAGGGCGCGACGGCGCTTCTCGAATGCCTGCCCACCCTCCTCGCGGGGGAAATGTTCGGCGGCGACGCGAACCGGGCGCTGCCGGGCATATTGACGCTTGCGGAGCGGGTGAAGCACCTCATCGTCGTCACCAACGACGTGTTTTCGGACGGCCTTACCTACGACCCGGAAACCCGCCGCTACATGGAACGCCTCGCGGCGCTGAACCGCGAAATCGCCCGGCGGGCCGATCTCGTCGCCGAGGTGGTTTATTCCGTGCCGGTCATCCTGAAGGGAGAGTGCCCATGATCGACGGCCTTTTGATGGCGATTGCCACCTATTCTCGCATCCCGACCCCGAGAATCGAATGGACGCGGCAGGGCCTTCGGTACAGCCTGTGCTTCTTCCCGCTGGTGGGGGTTTTTGTGGGCGCGCTGGAGCTGGGCTGGCTGATCCTCGCTTCCCATTTCTCGCTGGGCGCGATGCTGACCGGCGCGGTGGGCTGCGCGGTTCCGCTCCTCGTCACCGGGGGCATCCACATGGACGGCTTCATGGACGCGCTGGACGCGCTGGGCGCCCGCCGGGAGCGGGAGGACACGCTGCGCATCCTGAAGGACCCCCACGCCGGCGCCTTCGCGGTGATGGGCTGCGCGCTGTACCTGATCGCCCAGTTTTCGGCGCTGCCGTCGCTCGCGTTCTATCCTGCGGTTGCGCTGGCGGCGGGCTTTGTGGTCTCCCGGGCGGCGAGCGCCTTTTTGATGGCGGCGCTGCCCGCCGCGCGGCCGGACGGCATGGCCGCGGCGGTCAAGGACGCGGCGGACGAGAAGGGCGCCGCCGCCGTGATGCTGGCCGCGATCGGCTGGGGCACAGCCTTTTCGGTTCTGATGCTGTGGGCCGCGCCGGTACTGTCGGCCGTCGCGCTTCTCTGGGTGGCGCTTTCGGTGCTGTTCTGCCTTCGGATCGTCCGGCGGCTGGGCGGCATCACCGGGGACATCGCGGGCTGGTTTTTGCAGGTGGCGGAGCTCGGCATCCTTATGACGCTGGCGATTGGGGGGAATTTTCTGTGATAATCTACATCGGCGGCAGCTTTCAGGGACAGGCGGAGATCGCGGAAAAGGAAACCGGGCTAAAGCCCCAGGTGGTGAGCCGGGAGATGGCGCTGTCCGCCCCCGCGATTAACGACTTTCACGAGCTCCTCAGGGGCCTTGCCCCCGCCGAGGCCCGCGCCTTCGCGGAGGCGCTGATCGAAAAGAATCCTGATACGGTGATCGTTGCGGACGAGGTGGGCATGGGCGTCGTGCCGATGGAGCCCGAGGGGCGGCTGTGGCGCGAGGCTGTCGGCCGGGCGATATGCCTTCTGGCGGCAAGCGCGCAGTCGGTGACCCGCGTCACCTGCGGCATCCCGGTCAGGATCAAATGACCTTCTATTTACTGCGCCACGGCGCGACGAAGGGGAACCTCGAAAGGCGGTACGTGGGCCGAACCGACGAGCCGCTCTTGCCCGAAGCCGCTTCAGAGCTCTGGGAGATTGTTGCGCCGCCCGTCGCGCGGGTGTACGCAAGCCCCCTCGTTCGCGCGGTGGAGACGGCCCGCATCCTCTGGCCAAGCGTGCCCCTTGAAGAAGTGGACGGCTTTCGGGAGTGCGACTTCGGGCGGTTTGAGTACCTTCGCTATGAAGACCTGAAGGACGACCCGCGCTACCGGGCGTGGCTGGAATCCGGCGGGATGACCGGCTTCCCAGGCGGCGAAGCGAGGGCGGAATTCTGCGATCGGGTGGTGGCGGCCTTCGACCGCGTGGCGGAGGAGGCGGAAAAATTTCCCGGAGACGTCGGCCTCGTCGCCCACGGCGGCACGCTGATGGCCATTTTGGAGGCCCGCGCCCATCCGAAGCGGGATTTTTACGCCTGGCAGGTGGAAAACGCGCGCGGATTTCGCGCGAAATGGCAGAAAGGAACCCTCCACACAATCTCTTTTCCTTGAAATAACACAGGGTCTCATGGATTTAGCTTAAAAGCGGCCTTCCCATAACGAAGGCCGCTTATACTAATGATGTCGGATAAAGAAAAAGAACGACCCGAAAGAGGAGGTGTCGACCATGATGCTGTACAACATTTCAAAGCCCGAGAACCTGTTTGACCGGCTGGATTCACTGACCGGCCACGTCGAAATGGTAATGCCGGATGGCAAGGCCTTCGACTGGAAGGAAGAAGGGGATACGGTCAAGTCTCTGTGGACCGCGGTACCCAAGGCGCCGGTGGACCACGTCGAGCTCAGGCTCGACAACCGCGAGGACACGCGCGACATGCTGGATTTTCTGATCCGCGGAAACTGCTGCGTCTAGTCCCTCCCCCGACCGCGCCTCTGGCGCACCCTACGTAAACCCCGGCGGGCGGTCCCGCCGACGGGGCGGATAAAATCCCCGCCCCGATAAAAAATTTGCGGTTCGACAAATACGGGCCGCGAGAGAGAACCGGGACGCCGCATGTGCGGCGTCCCGGATTCATTTTTATAAGTTTTCCAAAGAGAGACAGAAG
>JAEZTD010000014.1 GCA_023443705.1 Bacillota bacterium
GCGTAGGCGTTCAGCGCCTGTTTGAGCGCGCGGGTTCGGGCGATCAGCTCGACCCCGCTCTTTTTCTTCACGGAGCCCACCCGCTTGATTTCGCTCATCAGCATTTCGCCGTGCTCGAGCACGCCCAACACCAGCGCGCGGCTTTCGCCTTCGACCAGCACACGCCGGGTGTCGTCGGGCATGCGCACGACCTGCTTGATGACTACCACCGTCCCCATGCCGTAGACATCCTCGAGGTGCGGGTCGTCCGTGGTAGCGTCCCGCTGGGATACGGCAAGAAGCCGGGAGTCGGCCTCGAGGGCGGCTTCCAGCGCGGCGATGGATTTGTCGCGCCCCACGTCAAGGCGGAGCAGCATGTTGGGGTAAGCGGTCAGCGCGCGAAGGGGGAGCAGCGGCAGCTGTTCGCGCGCGCCGCCTTCGGACTTATTCGGCAAGGGCGGGTTCCTCCGTTCGTGATGGTACATGGATATTATATAGACGAGCGTGTTTAGAATCAAGCATTTGCGGGCAGGTGCTTTTTTACATGCGCGGCGGGGTCAAAGCGCCTTTGCAAAGAACAGTTCCGCGGGCTGCGCGAGTGGCGTACCATCCAGAATCAGGCATCCGGCGTCGCGGTAGCCCTTTTTCCGGTAGAAGTGCTGCGCCTCTTCGTCCGACTGGGTGGAGGTCAGGACTGCCGCATGCCCCGCCGCGCGCATCTCCTCTTCCCACGCGGCGAGGGCCGCGCCGCCGTATCCCCTCCTGCGGTGCGGCTCCGAAAGGTACAGCATCGTCAAAAACGGCACCGAGTCCCAGAACAGGTTGTAGCGCATCACGCCCACCGGCGCCTCACCGCAAAGAAGCACGTAGCAGCGTCCCAGTGCGATCAGGTTATGAAGTTCCGCGCCGGCGATATGAGGGTCGAGGGTATTCCAGAAGCCGGCGTCGCCTTCCGTCGCGCGCCGAAGGTTGAACATGGACATCTTCCTTTCCGCCGGACGCATGATGACGGGTAGATGAAGCATATCATTATACCGTATTTTCTGTGCAGGCACAACGCACATAAGATGAAAGGAGCCGTTATTTTTCGCTTCCGGGGTTGTGTGGCGGGGTGGAATGCGTTATGATTGATATAGCACAATCTCGGAGGATTGGTATGAGAGAAATTGCATCTTCACAGATCTCGGACGTCATCCGCCATCTTCTGATGGAGGCCAATTATGTGATCGGTTCGGACGTCGAAGCGCGAATGCGAACGTGCCTTGGGGAGGAACCGTCCCCCGAGGGGCGCGACGTGATGGAGCAACTGCTTCAGAATTACGAAATCGCGCGGACGGAGCGGGTCGCGATCTGCCAGGACACCGGCATGGCGGTGGTGTTTCTGGATGTGGGGCAGGACGTTCACATCTTGGGTGACTTGAACGAGGCGGTGGCGGACGGCGTCCGCCGCGCCTACCGGGACGGCTACCTGCGAAAGAGCGTGGTACGGGACCCGCTGTACGACCGGGCCAACACCGGGGACAATACGCCGCCGGTCACCCACATCCGCATCGTGCCGGGCGATCAGGTGGACATCATGGTTTCCCCCAAGGGTTTTGGCAGCGAAAACATGTCCCGCGTCAAAATGCTGGTGCCCGCGGACGGCGAGACGGGCGTCATCAATTTTGTGACCGAGACCATCGAGCAGGCGGGGCCGAACCCCTGTCCGCCGGTGATTGTCGGGGTCGGGATCGGCGGCACGATGGAGATGGCGGCGATCCTCGCCAAGCGCATGACGGCTCGTTCGCTGGATGAAGCGAACCCCGATCCACGATATGCGCAACTGGAGGCGCGCATCCTTTCGGAGATCAACAAGGCGGGCGTCGGCCCGGCCGGCATCGGCGGGCGCACGACGGCGCTGGCGGTAAACATCGCGACCTACCCGACGCACATCGCGTCGATGCCCGTGGCGGTCAACGTCTGCTGCCATGCGGCGCGGCACGCGAGTGCGACGCTATAGGAGGCCTGGATGAAAAGCATTAAGATTCAGCTTCCGCTGACCCCGGAGGTGGCGGCTACGCTGCGCGCCGGCGACGCGGTGCTCCTCTCCGGCGAACTGTACACCGCTCGCGACGCCGCCCACAAGCGGCTGGCCGCCGCGCTGGACGAGGGGCGCGCGCTCCCGTTTGACCTTAAAAATCAAATGATCTACTACGTCGGGCCCGCGCCGGCGTCCCCCGGCCATGCCGTGGGCTCCGCAGGCCCCACCACCAGCTACCGGATGGACGCCTACGCCCCGAAGCTTCTCGAAGCGGGGCTTCTGGGCATGATGGGCAAGGGCATCCGAAACGCCGCCGTCGTCGAGGCGATGAAGAAGCGCGGTGCGGTCTACTTCGGCGCGGTGGGCGGCGCGGCGGCGCTGATCGCCCAGCGGATCGAGAAGAGTGAGGTGATCGCCTATCCGGACCTCGGGCCGGAGGCGATCCACCGCTTCACCGTCAGGGATTTTCCCGCGCTGGTTCTGATCGACGCCCATGGGATGAACCTCTACGACATCGGCCCCGCCCGCTACAGGCAGCGGTGACAGGGGCGCAAGGGGGCCGTAACATGGACATCCGCCTGGATCCTGCGGGCGGCGCGCCGGTTTACATGCAGCTGGCGGAGGCCGTACTGAAAAAAATCGAACGGGGCGAGCTTGCGCCCGGCGATCAATTGCCCACCGTGCGAGAGATGTCCCGGGCGACGGGGCTCGCGCCCGGCACGGTTCGCCACGCCTACGACGAGCTGGTGCGCGGCGGCGCGGTGGACATGGCGCAGGGGCGGGGCACCTTCGTCAAGGCCGTCGAGCCGGGCGGCATGAGCCGCCAGAAGCAGGCGCAGACGGCCATCGAGGCGCTCCTTGATCGCATGGAAGCGCTTGGCTTTTCGCCCCGGGAGGTGTCCATGTACCTGTCGCTGGCGCTCCGGCAGCGCGGCGCCGTGAAAAAGCTGATCCCGGTGGCGGTGGTGGACTGCAACCCGGAATCGGTGCGTCAGGTGGCGCTGCAGCTATCGTTCTTCTCCGGCGTGGAGCTTTCGGAGTTTCTCCTCGAGGATGTGCGCGGCGCGGCGGGCGGGCTCCTGGACGCGTACCCGCTCATCGTCACCACCCAGACCCACGGCCACGAGCTGACGGCGCTCATGGGCGGACGGCAGGACGCCATCGGCAAGGTGGTGCTCTCGCCCAGCGCCGAAACCATCATGGAACTGTCCCGCGTCTCCGGCGCGGAGGGCGCGTTGATCTACTGCGAGACGCCGCGCTTCGCCCAGATCGTGCGCAACGGGCTTCGCCTTTTTCCGAACCTGGCCGCGGACGCCCGCGTCGTCATCGCGGGGACGGCGCCCCTCGAAGAGCGGCTTCATGGGGCGCAGGTGCTGCTCGCTCCGCCGGATTATCTGTCCTTCGCGTCTGCGGAGGATGCTCATGCGCTGGAGCGCTTTGCGCTGCGCGGCGGCGCGGTGGTCAAATACCACCACCAGATCGACCGCGGTTCCCTGATGTACATTGAGGATCGGATCAAGGCCCTCGCGCAGGGGTAAGCGAATACCAATCCGAAAGATTAATTCATCGTCGGACCGGAACTAATCGCCGAGAACCGCGTCGCCTTCCGCTCAAACTAGCGCTGCATTTCACGCCGAAGGCGTATCCCGAAGGGTTTCCTCGCTCCGGCTCCTTGTTCTCAATCGAAAATCTCTCGGACCTTTGGAATGATTAATATTCCTACTTGGTATAAACCGCAATATTTCTTGGCGTTCCGTGCGCATAGCGCGGGGCGCTTTTTTGCAAACTTTTCTCTGGGAGTGGTTGACAATTGTTCTATATCATAGTACGATATTGATATAAACCAAATGTGACGTACGGGGTGGAAGAGCACATGCCGGAGAGAAACATGGTGCTGGGCGTAATCGGCGCGGACGTACACGCCGTTGGCAACCAGATTCTGAACTACGCGTTCACACAGGCGGGCTTTCACGTAGTCAATCTGGGCGTGATGGTTTCGCAGGAGGAGTTCATCGAGGCGGCGATCGAGTCCGGAGCGGGCGCGATCGTCGTTTCTTCGCTCTACGGCCACGGCGAACTCGACTGCCGCGGCCTTCGCGAGCGGTGCGACGAGGCGGGGCTGAAGGGCATTCTTCTGTACGTGGGCGGCAACATCGTCGTGGGCAAGCAGCCCTTCGACGCGGTCAAAAAGCGGTTTGAGGACATGGGCTTTGACAAGGTCTTCGGCCCCGGCACGCCGCCGGAGGTGACCATCGAGGCGCTCAAGGCGGACTTTGAGGCCAGGGAGGCTGGTGGCGCGGGTGCGAGCGGTTCTTCTGATTGATTTTGGCAGCACCTACACCAAGGTGGCTGCAGTGGACGTGGAGGGGGAGGCCATCCTGGGCGTCGCGCAGAGCGGCACGACCGCCTCTAGCGACATTTCCATCGGCCTCGACCGCGCGGTCGCGCGCCTTCGGGCTGAGATCGGGGATGTGACGTTTGCCGAGCGGTACGCGTGCTCGTCGGCGGCCGGGGGCCTTCGGATGATCGCCAGCGGCCTCGTGCCGAGCCTCACCGCGGAGGCGGCCAAGCGCGCGGCGCTGGGGGCGGGGGCGAAGGTCGTCCGCACCTACAGCTACGAGCTGACGACGGAGGATCTTTCCGAAATCGAGCGGCTGAAGCCGGACATCATGCTCCTTACCGGCGGCACGGACGGCGGCAACCGGGACGCGATCCTCGGCAACGCCCGGGCGCTGACGCGGCTGGAAACGCCCTTTCCGGTGGTGGTGGCGGGCAACCGCGCGGTGTGCGAGGCCTGCGTCGGCATCCTGACCGACGCGGGGCGCGAGGCCATCCGCTGCGAGAACGTGATGCCCACCTTCAACCAGCTGAACATCGGCCCCGCGCAGGCGGTGATCCGGGAACTGTTTTTAAAGCGCATCGTCGCGGCCAAGGGGCTGACGAAGGCGCAGGCGCTCCTGGATGGCATCATGATGCCCACGCCGTCGGCGGTGCTCGCCGCGCTCACGCTCTTTGCGGAGGACGCGGGCGAACTGGTGGCGGCGGACCTCGGCGGCGCCACCACGGACATCTATTCCATCACCGAAGGGCTGCCCACCCGTGCCGGGACGATCCTGAAGGGCCTCCCGGAGCCCTTCGCCAAGCGCACCGTGGAAGGCGACATCGGGATGCGCTACAGCGCCCGGGGCGTCGTGGAGGGTGTGGGGATGGCGGCGGTATGCGATTCCTCCGGACGGACGGAGGACGAGGTTCGCGCCTGGCTTGAAAAGATCGACCGGTGCCCGGACGTGCTGGCGGAGACCGGCGCGGAAACGGACGCGGACCGGGCGCTCGCCGCGCTCGCCATCAAGCTGGGACTGTTGCGCCACGCAGGGGAGATCGAGCAGGTGTTTACCCCGATGGGCGTCGCGTACCAGCAGACGGGCAAGGACCTGACCCGCGTCAGGACCATCGTACTGACCGGCGGCGCGCTGGTGCACGCGGAAGCCCCTGAAGGCATCCTCCGGCGCGCGCTCGCGGGAGACCACCCGTCCAGCCTGATGCCCCGGGAGGCGCGCGCGGTGGTGGACAGGCGCTACATTCTCTTCGCGATGGGGCTTCTCGGCGGCACAAACAGGGAACTCGCAAGAAAACTTCTAAAGAAGGAGTTTCAATATGGAAATTCGCAATAAAAAGCTGACGATGGATGATTTCATAAGGCAGCGGGAGGTCGTCCTGAACCAATGGCCCACCGGTGCGGAAGTAGACCTGGACGAGGCCTTTGACTACCAGCGCCGGATCCCCTCCGCCCGGCGGTTTGCCGAAAAGCTCAAAAGAGCGCAGGCGGAGAAGCGCACGCTCATACAGCCCCGGGCGGGCGTGCCACTGATCGACGAGCACATCCGGCTCCTCAGCTACCTCGAAACCGAGGGCGAGGCCGACCTTCTACCCACCACCATCGACAGCTACACCCGCCTCAACCGCTACGAGGAGGCGGACGTGGGCATCCGCGAGAGCATGAAGCTGGGCAAGGCCATGCTCAACGGCTTCCCGGCGGTCAACCACGGCGTCGCCGGATGCCGCCGGGTGACCGAGGCGGTGAAATCCCCGGTGCAGGTGCGCCACGGTACGCCGGACGCGCGGCTTCTTACGGAGATTTCCCTCGCCGGCGGCTTTACCAGCTACGAAGGCGGCGGCATCTCCTACAACATTCCCTACGCCAAGAGCGTGTCGCTGGAGCGCACCATCGCCGACTGGCAGTACGTGGACCGGCTCACCGGCATCTACGAGGAGAACGGCATCTCCGTCAACCGCGAGCCCTTCGGCCCGCTGACCGGCACGCTGGTGCCGCCCTCCATGTCCCACGCGGTGGCGGTCATTGAACTTCTCCTGGCCGCGGAGCAGGGCGTTCGGGATGTGACGCTCGGCTACGGCCAGCTGGGCAACATCACTCAGGACGTGGCGGCCATCCGCACGCTGCCGCTTCTCGCCGAGGAATACCTGAAGAAAGCCGGGCTCTCCGGCGTCAACGTGACCACGGTGCTCCACCAGTGGATGGGCGGCTTCCCGCAGGATGAGGCAAAAGCGTTCGGCGTGATCGGCTGGGGCAGCGCCGCCGCCGCGCTGGCGGGTGCCACCAAGGTGATCGTCAAAACTCCGCATGAGGCGATGGGCGTGCCGACGATGGAGGCCAACGCCCAGGGGCTGCGCTGCACGAAGCAGCTGATCTCGATGCTCGCGGACCAGCGGATGCCGCTGACGGGCGAGCTCTCCCGGGAGATGGAGGTCATTAAGGACGAGACCCGCGCCATCCTCGAAAAGTGCTTTGATCTGGGTGAGGGCGACATCGCCCGGGGCGCGGTACGCGCGTTCCAGGCGGGCGTGCTGGACGTGCCCTTCGCCCCCAGCCGCTTCAACGCGGGCAAAATCCTGCCCGCCCGCGACAACGAGGGCGCGGTGCGGCTGCTCGACACCGCCGGCCTGCCCTTCTCCCAGGCGCTCAAGGCCTTCCACAAGGAGAAGATGGCGGCGCGCGCGAAAGCCGAGAAGCGGGAGATTTCGTTCCAGATGGTCATCGACGACATCTACGCGATTTCGAAGGGCCGCCTCGTCGGCCGGCCTAGATGAGATATTTGAAAGGAAGCGCATTGCAATGAAAATCGTCGACGTGGTGCTGTCCGGCGGGCGCACCGGGTTCTTCTTTGACGACCAGCGGGCCATCAAGCATGGCGCGCCGGCCGACGGCTCCGCCTACCTTGGCGACCCTGAGACAAAGGGGTTCGTGTCGATCAGGCAGCCGGGCGAGTCGGTTTCGGTAATGCTGGTTCTGGACGACGGGCAGGTGGCCTACGGCGACTGCGCGGCGGTGCAGTACTCCGGCTGCGGCGGGCGGGACCCGCTGTTCCTTGCGGAGGACTACATCCCGGTGATTGAAAAGACCGTTCGCCCGCTGCTCATCGGGCGGGAGGCGGATTCGTTCCGGAACCTCGCGGCCGAAACCGAGGCCATCCGTGTGGACGGCCACCCGCTGCACACCGCGGCCCGCTACGGCGTGAGCCAGGCGATTCTGGACGCCGTGGCGAAATCCAGGAAGAGGCTGATGTGCGAGGTTGTGGCGGCGGAGTACGGCACCACCGTGTCGGACAAAATGATCCCCATCTTCTCGCAGTCCGGCGACAACCGCTACGACAACGCCGACAAGATGATCCTAAAGGGCGCGGACGTCATGCCCCACGGCCTCATCAACAACCTCGAAACGAAACTCGGCCGGGACGGGGAAAAGCTCGTCGAGTACGTGGACTGGCTTGGCCGCCGCATTGAAAAACTGCGCGTCCGGGATTCCTACCGCCCGGTACTGCACCTCGACGTATACGGCACCATCGGCCTTCTCTTTGGCAACGAGAACTTCACCGCCATGGCGGATTACCTTGAAAGACTCGCCGAGGCCGCGCAGCCCTTCCGCCTTCGCATCGAGGGCCCGATGGACGCCGACGAGCGCGAGCGGCAGATGGCCGACATGCGCCTGCTCCGCGAGGAGGTCGACCGCCGGGGCATCCCGGTGGAACTGGTGGCCGACGAGTGGTGCAACACGCTGGAAGACGTGAAGTACTTCGCGGACAACAAGGCCGGGCACATGCTGCAGATCAAGACGCCGGACCTTGGCGGCATCCAGAACACCGCCGAAGCGGTGCTCTACTGCCGCGAAAAGGGCATCGGCGCCTATCAGGGCGGCACCTGCAACGAGACCGACCGCTCCGCCCAGGTGTGCGTACACGTGGCGATGGCGACGCGGGCCGATCAGATCCTCGCCAAGCCCGGCATGGGTGTGGACGAGGGGCACATGATCGTTTATAATGAGATGCGGCGCATTCTTGCGCTGCGCGGGAGGCGCGCATGAGAGAGGAATTTCGAATTCTTTCCACCACGGCCATACTCGGCTACGGCTTTCCGATGGCCTCCTTTGAGGAAGGCATGAAGCGGAAACCGCACCTGATCGCGGTGGACGCGGGCTCCTCCGACCCCGGCCCCTACTACCTGGGCGCGGGCGTGTCGTTCACCGACAGGGGCTCCGTCAAGCGGGACCTTGCGGTGATGCTGGGCGCGGCGGTGGAGCACGACATCCCGGTCGTGATCGGCACCGCCGGCGGCAGCGGCGCGGACTCGCACCTCGACTGGTGCTTTGAGATCATCCGGGAGATCGCGCTGGAGCAGAACCTGCACTTCAAGGCGGCGAAGATTTCCGCGGAAGTACCGCGGGAGACCGTCCTCGCCGCGATGAAGGCCGGGCGCGTCGGCCCGCTGGGGCCCGCGCCCGCGCTCACCGAGGAAGCGCTTGGCGCCACCACCCGCATCGTCGGGCAGATGGGCCTTGAGCCCATCCAGAAGGCGCTCGAGGGCGGCGCGCAGGTGGTGGTTGCGGGCCGCGCCTACGATCCCAGCGTGTTTGCCGCGCTGCCGGTCATGCGGGGGTACGACCGGGGCCTCGCGATCCACCTGGGCAAAATATTGGAATGCGCCGCGATCGCGGCGACCCCGGGCAGTGGATCGGACTGCATGTTCGGCTACCTGGGCGAGGACTACTTCCGTGTTGAGCCGCTTTCCGGAAACCGACGCTGCACCACGCTTTCGGTGGCCGCCCACACGCTCTATGAAAAGACCAACCCCTACCTCCTGCCCGGCCCGGGCGGCGTCCTGAGCCTCGAGGAAGCGACCTTTGACCAGGAGACGGACCGCGCCGTACTCGTGCGCGGCTCGAAGTTCCTGCCCGGGCAGTACCAGATCAAGCTGGAGGGCGCCCGCAAGATCGGCTGCCGTACGGTGTCCATCGCCGGCGCGCGGGACCCGGTGATGCTCCAAAAGATCGACGAGATCATTGCGGGCGTGCGCGCCCGCGTGGAGGACAACTTCCGAAGCGCGCCCTTTGACTACCGGCTGGACTTCAAGGTCTACGGCCGGGACGGCGTGATGGGCCAGCTGGAGCCCAGCCCAACCGTCGACGGCCACGAGATCGGCATCGTGATCGATGCGCTGGCCGATACCCAGGGCCACGCCGACACCATCTGCTCCTTCGCCCGCTCCACGATGCTGCACTACGGCTACGAGGGCAGGCGCGCCACCGCCGGGAACCTGGCGTTCCCGTACTCGCCCAGCGACTTCCACGCCGGCGACGTGTACGTCTTCAGCATCTACCACCTGATCGACGTAACGGACCCCTGCGAACTCTTCCCGGTGGAATACATTACACTTTAGGAGGGCGGATATGAAACTGACAGAGCTTGCGGACATCATCCGCTCCAAGAACTCCGGCCCCTACGAGCTGACGCTGGACGTGATGTTCAAAACCCGCGAGGATTTTGAGCGCGTGTGGGCCTCCGGCGCGATCAGCGAGAAGACGTTCTGTGAACTCTACCGCATCACGCCGGACTAGATCGTGTCCATCGTGGCCTTCCCGCCCGCAAAGGCGATCAAGGCGACGATCGTCAGGCCCATCTGCTCCGGCGATCCGGGCGAGACGGACGTCTACGGCGCGCAGCAGCACGCGCCGCTTCTGAACCTGGAAGTCAACCTGTAAACAACGTAAGGGAGGTGCATGGCATGCCCGTCAACGATCACTACCTGTACGGCGTATACTTCGCGCCCCGCGGCGTCCGCCGCATGACGGAGATGGGTATGACCATCGCCCAGCACCACCTGTCGCCCTTCGACCGGCTCATCGGCGTGGTGGGGGAGGCGGGGAGCGGCAAGAGCATGCTGGTCAAGGGCATGTTCCCCGGCCTTGAAATGACCAACGACGACAACGGCGTCAACGTGCGGCCGCTGCCGATTTTGTCGGTGGATGACGAAAGCGGCTTCTTCAGCCCCCACACCTACCACCTGGACATGCGGTTCGAGCTTGCGTTCACCCAGCCCCACGTGCTGGCCACCTGCGTCCGAAAGGCGCTGGAGAAGGGCCGCCGCGTGATCGTGGAGCACTTTGAAATGCTGTACCCTGCGCTGGGCATCAACGCGGAGCTTTTAATCGGCATCGGGGAAGAGATCCTGGTCACCCGCCCCAACATCTTCGGGCCGGAGCCGCAGGATGTGGCGGACATTGTGTTCAGGTCCATCAAGTACCGAAAGATGGCCCATACCGCCGAGGACCTCTGCGAGCGCAAATTGTGGGACCGCTACCGGAACCGCTACCAGCACGGTGACGTGCGCCACGGCTTCCTCCTGGAGTTCGATGAAAAGCCGGAACTCGCCATATCGGAAATCGAGCAGTACGTGAAAAAGCGCATCGCTGAGGACATGCCGGTCTCCTTTCACGACGAGACTCACATCTCCTTTGGCGAAAAGCTGCACTACTGCACCGGCCCGCGCATGCACGTCCATTCCACCGGAGAGATCGAGAACTTCAGCATGCTGCCGGAATACAAGTACGACCCGATGGCGCGCATGTACCTTCTCGTCGGCCTCGTGGGGAGCGACCACCCCGACGAGCGGGATCTGAACAGAATCTCCTTCTGACCGGCGAAAAACCGTACGCGGTGCCGCCTTGAGGCTTCGTGGTGGGAGAACATGCCGCCGGGTGCGGAATCTCCTTTTGACAACGGAAGCGCCGCATGGTATAATCGGTGGACACCTGAAAAGGGAGGAAAGGTCATGCCGCGCCAACTTGGTACGAAGACGATCGCGCAAAACCGCAAGGCGCGCCATGATTACTTCATCGAGGAGACCTGGGAGACGGGCATTGAGCTGCGCGGCAACGAAGTCAAGTCGATCCGGCTGGGCAGGTGCAACCTGAAGGACTCCTTCGCGCAGGTGCGGCGGGGTGAGCTGTTCGTCGAGAACATGCACATCAGCCCCTACGAAAAGGGCTCCTATTACAACGAGGACCCGCTCAGGCCCAAGCGGCTTCTGATGCATAAGGCAGAAATTAGAAAGCTCGAGCAGGCCGTCATGCAGCAGGGGCTGGCGTTGGTGCCGCTGTCCATCTACCTGAAGGATGGCCGGATGAAGATAGAGCTGGCGCTCTGCAAGGGTAAGAAGCTCTACGACAAGCGGGACGACATGGCAAAGCGCGATGCCCAGCGCGAGGTGGAGCGCCACTTCCGCGACAAGGACTGACCATTATTTTATGGGGGTGTACTGGTTTCGACGGGGATCATGGGGATTTGAGAAGCGAGCGGCGGCCCTGGACCGCCTCATCAACGGGAAAAACAATAACTGCGAACGAAGACAACTTCGCTCTGGCGGCCGCTTAAGGCCGCTCGTCGGACCTGAGCCTCCCGCGGCGCAGCCACCCGGCGTCATTAAAGGCGGGGAACCAGCCTAACCAAGCTTTGACGTAGGCGGGATTTTATGAAGCTACTGAAACCGTAAGCCCGTCTGTGGGCGTGCGGCAGAGGGAACGTTAAAACGCAGACTGCGCTCGGAGACGCTTGGGTTCTCGGGTTTTCGGACAGGAGTTCGATTCTCCTCACCTCCACCATCAAAACACACCAGATGATGCTTCATCCGGTGTGTTTTTGCGATTAATAATGACTATTAGTCAATATTTAGGCGTCGATGTCCGAACTACTTTCGCAAATTAAACGCCCGTTCAGTGTCTTGAACGGGCGAACGAGGTAAAAAGCGTGGTATAGCTAGGCGGTCTCTGCTTCTTGCGGGCTGTGTTTTCGGAACACCTACGGGGCAACCTAAGCGAAAAACGCGGAGGTTGCTTTTCTTATGGCGATAGAGTCCATTTTCCGGAAGGCCTGCATGGATGCGAAGGGCGGGTGGGAAGTATGACGGACATGTTTGAAGCGAAGGATGTGAAGCCGATGCTGATCGGCGAGAGCCGTGAAGCCTTCGACAGCCCCGACTACATTTATGAGCTGAAGATGGACGGGGAGCGGTGCATCGCATACCTCGACCCGCTGTCGGGCACGGTGCTGCGAAATAAGCGCAACATCAACATGCTGGGGAAGGTGCCGGAGCTCGGGAACATCCACAAGCAGGTGGACGCGCGCTGTATCCTGGACGGCGAGCTGATCGTGGCGGTGGATGGGGAGCCGAATTTTTACGAGATCCAGCGACGGGTGCAGATGAGGGACAAATTCACGATCTACCTGCAGTCCTCGCTTGCGCCGGCGACCTTTGTGGCGTCTGACATCCTGTACCATGCGGGGCGCGAGACGACATCCTGGTCGGTGCTGCAGCGGAAGGAGCTTCTAGAGCAGACGGTGACCGAGAACGAGCGGTTTGTGGTGTCGCGCTATGTCCGGGAGCGGGGCGTTGAGCATTACAACCTTGCCGCGAAGCGCAACCTTGAGGGGATCATCGCCAAACGCATTGAGAGCAGGTACTACCCGGACGCGCGATCGAAGGACTGGATCAAGTGCAAAAACCTGCAGGATGACGACTTTGTGGTTTGCGGCTTCATTCCGAAGGAGGAGCGCACGGTGAGCGTGGTGCTGGGGAAGTACGACGGCGATCAGCTTGTTTACAGGGGGCAGATGGCGATGGGGGCATCGGGCGACAATTACAGGATAATAGCAACGCACAGGCGGGCGGCTATACCGCCGCTTGGTCCGATGCCGGATGGGAAAGCTGAAACGATATGGCTGGCGGCGGACCTTGTGTGCACGGTGCGGCACATGAATATGCCGCAGGCCGGGATGCAGCAGCCGATGTTCAGAGGGTATAGGATGGACAAGGACGCGGTGGAATGCGTGGTGGAGTGAGAACGGGGAAAGCTGTCGTTCAGTAAGACGGATTGCCCGGGCAGTCTTTCATTCGCCTTCTTCCCCGTACAGCACCCCGATCCCGTGCTTTTTGAAGAACTCCATGTATTTCGGCGCGGGCTCCCGGTCGGTGACGACGGTGGCGACCCGCTCCAGCGGGCAATAGGAGATCATCGCGTCCCGGTCGAACTTCGTGTGGTCGGCCATGAGTACAATCTTTTCGCAGTTGGAGGTAATCACGCGCTTGATCTCCGCCTCAAAAAAGGTGGTATTGGTCAGGCCGCGCTTGATGGAAACGCCGGTGGCGGCCATCAGCGCCACCCGCACGGACAAGGTTCGGATGGAGTCCAGGCTCGATATGCCCACGAACGCGCCCAGCGACGCGTTGTAGATGCCGCCCAGGGAGATCGTGTTGATCTCCTTGAGGCGGCTCGCTTCGTTGATGGCGATCAGGCTGTGGCTGACCAGCGTCAGCCCGCGCTTCGCGCCCAGGTGGCGGATGACGTTGTAGGTGGTGGAGCCGGAATCAACAAAGACGGTGGTGCCGTCCGGGATCACGGACGCGGCCAATTCGCCGATCAGCCGCTTTCCCGGCACGCTCAACTGGAAGCGGTTGGGCATCGAGATCAGCGTGGCCTGCGTGCGTGCCGCCGCGCCGCCGTAGACCTTTGTTACATGCCCCCGCGCCTCGAGTTCGTCCAGATCGCGCCGGAGTGTGTTGATCGAAACGTCAAAATGCGCCTGCAGTTCGGCGATTGTCACCTGTTCGTTCTGCAGGATGTACTGTTCCATGGCGTCCAGTCGCACGGTCTTCATGAATATCCCTCGATTTTTATCGATAGATGTTATGCAGAATATCATAATCATTGATCGTGTGTCAATCCTATGGGGAATTTATGTTTAGAAAATTACACAATATTATCATCTTTTTGGGTGAGTTAACCACTTTCTCTTGACTTCAACAGGCACTCCCGATAGAATGATGATGCCGATGATTAACCGGCAATACGCCGGTGATCAATATTGAAACGGAGGGAATTCCATGAAAAAGGCGCTTGCGATCCTCTTGGTCCTGTTGCTTACGATTCTCTCGGTTCCCGGCCTCGCGGAAGGCACCATTGCCGTCAACCTCAAGACCCTCTCAAGCGAGTATTGGCAGAGCGTAAAATCCGGCTGCGACGCTGCGGCGGCGGAGCTGGGCGTGACGATCGACGTACAGGGCGCCTCGGCCGAAACCGAGATCGCCGAGCAGGTGGCGCAGCTGGAGACCCAGCTGGCCTCAAACCCCGCCGCCATCATCATCGCGCCGCTGGACGGCGACGCGGTGATCGGCGTGCTCCAGTCCTCCGGCTACACTGGCCCGGTGATCTTCTGTGACACCGACGCGGCCTATGACAAGAAGACTGCCTTCGTCGGCACCTCCAACGAAGAGGCCGCCTACTCCGGCGGCGTCTACGGCGTGAAGCTGAACGGCGAAAAGACCGGCGCGGTCATCATCTACGGCCAGGAGGGCGACAACACCTCCAACCTGCGCAAGGCTGGCTATGAGAAGGCCCTGACCGAAGCGGGCCTCACGCCGCTGGCGATGCTCTCCGGCAACAACACCACCGACGGCGCCACCAAGGTCATGGAAGACCTGCTCAACGCCTACCCCGACCAGATCAACCTGGTGCTCTGCCACAACGACGACACCGCCATCGGCGCGCTGAACGCCATCGAAGCGGCAGGCGTCACGGGCATCAACGTCATCGGCTTTGACGGCAACGCCAGCGCCGTGGAGCTGATCGCCGCCGGCAAGCTGACCGCCACCATCGCGCAGCAGCCGGTTCTGATGGGCAACCTCTCCGTCAAGGCCGCCGCCAGCGCCGTCAAGGGCGAAGCGGTCGATGCCCGCGTGGTTGTTGACACCGTCGTCATCGACGCCGCCAACGCCGCCGAGTTTCTGAAGTAAGCACCCCCCGCGCGGCGCCCTGCGGACGAGCCGGCATGCCGGGTCGTCCGCAGGCCCATCCGGGGCGGCAGGGAGGTGGCCGGATGAACGAATATGTGGTGGAGCTTCGGGGTGTTACCAAAAAGTTTCCGGGCGTCGTGGCAATGCGCGACATGCACATTGGCATCAGGCCCGGCGAGATTCACGGGCTGATCGGCGAAAACGGCGCGGGTAAATCCACGCTCATCAAGGTGCTTACGGGCGTCCACATCCCCGAAGAAGGGGAGATCTACGTGGACGGCCGTAAGGTTGCGTTTTCAAACCCGGTCGAGGCGCGCGCCCACGGCATTTCCTGCGTGTACCAGGAGCTGGGCATCGTGCCCATGCTGCCGGTGGTGGACAACGTGTTCATGGGGCGCAAGGTCAAAAACCGGTTGGGGCTGCTCGATTATCCAAGAATGCACCGGGAGGCCCGGGAGGCGCTGTCGCTTCTGGGCCATCCCGAGATCGATACGCGAAAAGAGTGCGGAAAGCTGGGCATCGGCCTTCAGCAGATGGTGGAAATTGCGAAGGCGGTGTCTCAGAGCGCCAAGCTCATCATCATGGACGAGCCGACCTCGTCGCTGGGCGAGCAGGAGGTTCGTCAGCTGATGGTGACGGCCCGAAAGCTCCGGGACAAGGGCATCGCGATCCTCTTCGTGTCCCACAAGCTGGAGGAACTTTTCGAACTGTGCGACCGCGTCACCGTCATGCGGGACGGCGAACACATCATGACCGAGAGTATGTCCGGCATGACGAACGATCGGTTGATCCAGGCGATGGTCGGCCGGACCCTTGAAAACCAGTTCCCGAAGGTGCCCGGCAAAAAGGGCGAGTGCTATTTGAAGGCGGTGCGCCTGAACGAGGCGGGGGTTCTCCGGGACGTCAGCTTCGAGGCCTACGGCGGTCAGATTCTGGCCTTCGCGGGGCTCGTGGGCGCAGGCCGCACCGAGAC
>JAEZTD010000033.1 GCA_023443705.1 Bacillota bacterium
GAAAAGGCGCACCTGACCACCTACCTTTCGCTGATGAAAAAGCGGCTTCGCCACAGACTGAACTATTCTGTCGACATTCCGGAGGGGATGCTCGGGCTGCGCCTGCCGAAGATGACGCTGCAGCCGCTGGCCGAAAACGCGATACAGCACGGCTTTGCCCGCAAGGGAGGCGCGATGCGCATCGCGGTTCGCGCCTGGCAAGACGGGGAATATTGGCGCGTCGAGGTCACGGACAACGGGGAGGGCTTTGACGACGAGGTCATGCGCGGGCTTATGGACAAGCTCTCGGCAGTCCGGGAAGGCTCCTTCCGGCCGGGCAAGGAAGGGCTGTCCATCGGCGGCATGGGCCTTGTCAACACCTACGCGCGGCTTCACTATCACTTTGGCCCGGCCTGCAAGATGACGCTCGAAAACACCGATAACGGGGCGCGGGTCGTAATCCGCGCGCCGCTGAAGGGGGAGGAACGTGCTTGAACCACATCCTGCTGGTTGAAGACGAGCCGGCATCGGCGGACTACCTGGCGAGCCTTATACGGCGCGAGCTCCCGGGGATGGAAGTGGCGGCCGTCGTCGAGAACGGCGAGGAAGCGCTGCATTTTATCCGAAGGCAGCCGGTGGACATCGTCGTGACCGACATCAAAATGCCGGTCATGGACGGCCTTAAGCTGGCCGAGGCGGTGCGCACGGCGTGGCCGATGATCCCCGTGGTCATCGTCAGCGGCTACGAGCTGTTTGAGTATGCCAAGACCGCGCTGCGCTACGGCGTGTCGGACTACCTGCTCAAGCCCGTCAAGCCCCGGGAGCTGGCCGAGTGCCTGGAGCGCGTCGCGCTCAGGCTGGAGTATTCCCGAAAGGCGCGTCAGGCGCTGGGGGCTGCCGCGGACCTGGAGGGCAAGGGCGCGGAACCCTCATCGCAGACGGGTGCCGAATTCCGCGCCGTGCCGGGGCCGGGGGAGCTGCGCGCCCGGATGGATCTATTGCTCACCGAATATGAGAGCCGCGCCAGGGACCATGAGCCCGACCGCGCGCGCGCGGATTTTGAGGCGCTGACCGCCTACATCGACAGGCGGCTCAGCGAAAAGCTGACGCTGGAGGGCGTATGCCGCGCGAACGGCATCTCGCAGACCACCCTGAGCCGCCTGTTCCGCACCTATGCCCACTGCACCTTCGTCGAATACCTGACCAGCCGCCGCGTCGAGCGTGCCCGCACCCTCATCCAGCGGGAACCCACGCGCCGCATGAAGGAAATTGCGGCGGAGGCGGGCTTCTCCGATCCGCTCTATTTCAGCCGCGTGTTTCGCGCCGGGACCGGCGTCGCGCCAAGCGATTTTGCGAAGGACTGCCTGAAGGGCGGTGAGGACAGGGAGTAAAGGCCAAGGCGGCCGGGCCGCATGCCCCCCGCGAACCGGAACGGTTCGCGGGGGTTTCGCCGCTTGATCGGGCAATTTTGGGCATCGTCGGCGGAATCCTCCATGCGCCTTGTTGGATTTTCCATCGACAGCCGTCGGGGCCTGTGTTATGCTTGAAACATAAATTATATGGAAAGGTGGTTTATTTCGTGAGAAAATTGTCCATTCTGCTGATGACCTTGATCCTGATTGTTGCGTCCATGAGCATCCCCGCTTCTGCCGAGGGCACGACGCTGACGCTCCTGATCGACAACACCTCGCCCACCGCCGGCATCGAAGCCGTCGCGGCGCTGGCGAAGGAGAAGCTCGGCATCAACCTTGAGATCGAGGTTCGCCCCGGCGGCGCCGAGGGCGAGAACATCGTCCGCACCCGCCTGGCTGCCGGTGAGATGGCCGACCTGTGCTACTTCAACTCCGGCTCGCTCCTGTCCTCCCTCAACCCGGCGCAGAACTTCGTGGACCTGACGGACATGCCCTACATGCCCACTTTCTCTGACTCCTATAAGGTGACCGTCACGGTTGACGGCCGCGTCTACGGCGTTCCCTCCGGCTCCTCGTTCGTGGGCGGCTGGCTGTACAACAAGGCCGTCTACAAGGAACTGGGCCTTGAAGTGCCCCACACCTGGGCGGACCTGATGGCCAACTGCGAGAAGATCAAGGCCGCCGGCAAGACCGCCGTCATCGCCTCCTTTGGCGACGACTGGTCCAGCCAGCTGATCCTTCTGGCCGACTACTACAACGTGCAGAAGGAAAACCCGAACTTCGCGGCGGATTTCAACAGCAACAAGGCCAAGTACGCCACCGACCCGGCGGCTTTCAAGGCCTTCGCCAAGATGGCGGAAGTCTACCAGAAGGGCTTCATGAACGCCGACTACAACACCAACACCTATGACTACGCGCTGCAGATGCTGTCGAGCGGCGAAGGCGTCCATTACCCGATGCTGACCAACGCCATTACCAACGTTGAGAAGAACTTCGGCCGCGAGGCCGCCGACAACATCGGCGTGTTCGGCCAGCCCGGCGACAACGCCGACGACCACGGCCTGACCGTGTGGCTGCCCAACTCCATCTACGTGTTCAAGAATGGCCAGAACGTCGATGCCGCCCTCAAGTGGGTTGAGTTCTTCGTGTCGCCCGAAGGCCTGAACGCCTACGCCGCCGCGACCTCCGCCGAAGGCCCCTACGTGGTGTCCGGCGTCGAGATGCCTGAGACCGCCTACCAGGGCGTGCTCGAGATGATGCCCTATTTCGAGGCGGGCAAGACCGCCCCGGCCCTCGAGTTCATCACCTCCGTCAAGGGCCCCAACTCGCCGCAGATCTGCATCGAGGCCATGGGCGGCCTGCGCTCCGCTGAGGAGTGCGCGGCCGAGTATGATGCTGATGTCGAAAAGCAGGCCAAGCAGCTGGGTTTGGCGGGATGGTAAACCATTGCAGATGAAATCCGCCCGGCGTCTTTCATCCGCTTGAGCACAGACCCTGTAAGCCGGGGGCTTTGCCTCCGGCTTACGGCCGGGTCTGCGCGCGATTCGGAATGGGCAACCTTCGGGCGCGCATGTCGCCCTCCGGTTGCCTTCGTTCAATCGAGGGCTTCGGCCCTCGAACTCCCGAAATAGAGACCCGTTGCTTGTCAGTAACCATCGCTTTCCCGGCGCCGGCGCAGCCGGCGCGCTTTATACGGAGGTGTAGGCCTTGCCCAAAGCACTCAGACGCATGTACTCCGGCTGGTTTCTCGTGCCCGCCGGCATCATATTTTTTGTTCTCTTCCTTCTGCCCACAATTATGTCCTTCTTCTTCAGCCTGACCACCTGGACGCTGACGGATTGGACGTTTACCGGGTTTGACAACCTCAGGATGTTCTTCAAGGAGACATCCCTTCGGATCGGCTTTAAAAACACGCTGATCTACGCGGCACTGACCTGCGCGCTCAAGGTGGTGCTGGGGCTCATCTTCGGCGCGGTGCTGTCGAGCACGTTTCTTCGCAGCCGGCACGCGCTGCGCTCCATCCTGTTCTTTCCGAACCTGATTTCAACGCTGGCGGTAGGCATTACCTTCCGCTCGCTGATGCACCCATCCCGCGGCCTCATCAACGCCGCCCTCGCCGCCATCGGCATTATTGGCCCCGACTGGCTGGGGAATGTGGACATGGCGCTCTATTCCGTGATCATGATCGACGTGTGGAAGGGCGTGGGCATCGCCACCGTCATCTACATCGCCGGCATCCTCTCGATCCCGGAGCAGTATTATGAGGCAATCTCGATCGACGGCGGCACCACCTGGGACAAGTTTCTGCACATCACGCTGCCGCTGTGCCGGCCGGCGATGAACTCGGTCGTCATCCTGGCGTTCATCGGCGGGCTCCGCACGTTTGACCTGATCTGGGTGACCACCAAGGGCGGCCCGGGCTTCGCCACGGACCTCCTGGCGTCGATCATCTACAAGCAGTACTCGGCGGGCTACTACGGCCTTGCAACGCTGGGCAACGTACTCATGTTCATCCTGATCTCGCTGCTCGCGTTCCCGCTGTACTACTTCATCACCCGGCGGGAGGTGGACCTGTGAGCGTGAAAAACCGTGAAAAAAGCGCCCGCGGCGCAAGGCGCCTGGTCTTTGACGCGCTGGCGGTGCTGTTCGCCGCGGTGATCTACTGCGTGCCGTTCTACTTTGTCATTCTGAACTCCTTCAAGACGCGGGCGGAAGCGTCGCTGATGAACATCCACTGGCCCAGCGCGTTCAACATCGCGGACAACTACCGCAAGGTGCTTGAGACCAACAACGGCATCGTGATCCGCGCGTTCGGAAACTCCATCGCCATCACGCTGTTTTCGATCGTTCTGATGGTGGGCGTCTGCTCGATGGCCGGGTACGTGCTGCAGAGAAAGCGCGACCGGATCGGCACCTTCGCCAACTTCATCGTGCTGACGGGCCTGATGATTCCGCCCGCCATCGTGCCAACCATCTGGGTCATGCAGGGGATCGGCATCTACAAGTCCATCGGCGGCATGGTGCTGATCGAGGTGGCGCTCAACCTGTCCTTTTCCTGCATCCTGTACCGGGGCTTCATGGCGTCGATCCCGCGGGAGCTGGACGAAGCCGCCGTCATCGACGGCTGCGGACCTTTCAGGATGTTCTGGCAGGTGGTGATGCCGCTGCTCCAGCCGGTCACCGCGACGGTGATCGTGCTGTCGGCGGTCAACATTTTCAACGATTTCGTCAACCCGCTCTACTTCCTGCCCGGCACGAAGAACGCCACCGTGCAGCAGACGCTCTACAACTTCAACGGGCAGTACGGCAGCGACTGGAACCTCCTGTTCGCAGATGTGATGCTCATCACGCTGCCGCCCCTTCTCCTTTTTATCTTCTTCAACAAGAAGATCGTCTCTGGCATGGTCGCCGGAGCCATCAAAGGATGACCGCCCGCGAGCGGTTCAGACGGGCGCTTTCGTTTGAGCACGCCGACCGGCTGCCCATGATCGAATGGGCGATGTGGTGGGACAAGACCGTCGAGCGATGGCTCTGCGAAGGGCTCGATATCCCGGAGGAGACGCCGTTCACCCAGTGCGACCAGATCAAGCGCGCGTTGGGGCTGGATCTCGACATGCAGTTCTGGATGGACCCGATTCCGGAGAACCTGCCGAAGCCCGCGCGGCACGGCGCGCCGCTCGTGGAATCGATGGCCGATTATGAGGCGCTGAAGCCGCTAATCTACCCCAAGGAACCCTTCGACCGGGCGCGGCTCGAAGCCGCTGCGGCGCTTCAAAAGCAAGGCGACGCGATCCTCTGGACTACGGTGGTGGGCCCGTTCTGGGGGCCGCGGGCGCTGCTCGGCATCGAAAACCACCTGTACGCGTTCTACGACGAGCCGGAACTCATGGACAGGATGAACGAGGATCTGGCGGACTACAACCTGCGCGCGATGGACGAATTCTGCCGCTACGCGGTGCCGGACTTCATGACCGTCGCCGAGGACATGAGCTACAACCACGGCCCGATGCTGTCGGGCGCGCTGTTCGAGCGCTTCCTGGCCCCGTTTTACAGGAGGATGCTGC
>JAEZTD010000083.1 GCA_023443705.1 Bacillota bacterium
GCCGCTCGACGGAAACCACGGCAACGGCGTATCCATCGGCCTTCAAAGCGCGGGACAGGTGGAAGCGGCATTCGGGAAAGCGGTCGCGGTCAGCCGCGCGGCGCTGGTGGAAAAGCAGGTGGAAGGCCGGGACTACCGCGTCCTGGTGGTGGGCGGGAGGGTTTCGGCGGTGGCGGAGCGCAGGCCTCCGGAAGTGATCGGCGACGGCCTCAACACCATACGATCGCTGATCGAGATTGAAAACCGGAACCCGAACCGGGGCGAGGGACATGAAAAACCGCTGACGAAGATCGAACTGGATGAGTCCGCGGTGCGGCTATTGCGCGAGGCGGGGCTTTCGCCCTCTTCCGTTCCGGCCGAGGGAACCCGCATTGTGCTTCGGAAAAACGCGAACCTGTCCACCGGCGGCACCGCACGGGCGATTGAGGCCATCCACGAAAAGAACGCCGGGTATGCGGTGCGCGCCGCGGAGGCGATGGGGCTGGATGTGGCGGGTATCGACATCTGTTCAAAGGATATTTCCGTGCCGCTCGACGAGAACGGCGGCGCGATCCTGGAGGTCAACGCCGGGCCGGGGCTTCGGATGCACATGACGCCCTCGGAGGGCGCGCCGGTGAACGTGGCGAAGGACATCCTGGACATGCTGTTCCCCGAAGGGCGGACGGCCTCAGTGCCCATTGTCTCAGTCACCGGAACCAACGGAAAGACCACCACCGTCCGGCTGATCGCCCGGGGGCTGAAGACGAACGGGCTCACCGTCGGCATGACCACCACCAGCGGCATCTTTATCGATGAACGCTGCGTCGCCCCCGGCGACAATACCGGCGCGGTCAGCGCGGGTGCGGTGCTGGCGCGCCAGGAGGTGGAAGCGGCGGTACTCGAAACCGCCCGGGGCGGCATTGTTCGGCGGGGTCTCGGTTACGACCGGGCGGATGTGGCCGTCGTGACCAACATCTCCGACGACCACCTGGGGCAGGACGGGCTGGAAACGGTCGAGGACATGGCCTATGTCAAGGCGCTGGTGGTGGAGGCGGTGAAGCCCGACGGTTGGGCGGTGCTCAATGCGGACGACAGCATGGTTCAGCATTTTGTGGACCGCGCCCAATGCGGCGTCATCTACTTTTCAATGGACGCGATGAGCGAAAGGGTCCGGGCGCACATCGAAGCGGGAGGCCGCGCGGTCTGCCTGAAGGGGCACGTGATCGCCGCTTTTGAGGGTGGTGCATCCAGGCAGCTCGCGAAGGTGGGGGAGATACCCATTGCCTACGGCGGAATGGCGCCCTGCAACATCGAAAACGCGCTGGCCGCCGCCGCCGCGCTGATGGCGCTGAACGTGCCCGACGCGCGCATTCGGGAGGCGCTCATCGGCTTCAAGCCCGATGAAAAGGACAATCCAGGCCGCTTCAATGTTTTTAAAGTGAGCGATTACCGGGTCATGCTGGACTACGGCCACAACGTGGCTGGCTATGAGCAGGTGATTAACTTTCTCGAGCGGCAGGATGCGCGGCGGCTGGTGGGGGTGATCGGCGTGCCGGGCGACCGGCGGGACGACGCCATCGGCAGGGTTGGCGCGCTTTGTGCCAAGCACTTCGACAAGCTCTACGTCAAGGAGGACGAAGACACCCGCGGGCGCGAGCCGGGCGAGGTGGCGCGGATCTTGAAAGCTGCGGCCAAGCGCGTCGCCGGGCGCGAGGTTGAGGTGGTACTATCGGAAAAAGACGCGCTGAAGCGGGCGATGGAGGAGGCCCGTGCGGGCGACTTCATCACCGTTTTTTTCGAGGCGTACGAGCCTCTCAAGCAGCTCATCACGGAGAGCGGAGGAGAGCTTGTTCCCGATATTCCGAAGTGCGGACGCTAGGAATACCGACGACATCCATGGATTATAAAAAATACGAGCACCCCTTAATGTCGGGGCGCTCGTAAATAATAATGAAGGAAGTCAGTCGCCGACCTTGATGAGTACCTTGCCCCTTTTTCGGAAGGAGGCGTCGGTGAACACGCGCTCGATGTCCTCAAGCGGCACGGTGTCGGTGATGATGTCGTCCATAACCACCCGCTTCTGCCCGAGAAGTCGGACGCTCCGGGTGAAGGTGTAGGGGTTGATGAAGGAGGAGACGATGGTCAGCTCCCGCTGGAAGATAGAGAAGGGCTTGACGATGATCTCCGTCTCCGGAGCGACCAGCCCGAACAGCATCACCGTGCAGCACTTACCGGCCAACTCGATCGCCTGCTTCTGGGTAAAGGACGTTCCGGCCGCTTCGATCACGCAGTCGAGGTTCTCGCAGGCGCGGTCGATCGCCTCGCGGATGTCCTCTTTGGATGGGTCGATCACAATATCCGCGCCCAGCTTTTTCGCGAGCTGACGCTTTTCTGGCACCAGCTCACTGACGATGAGCTTGCCCGCGCCGCTCATCTTTGCCAGTTGCAGCATCATCAGTCCAATCGGGCCCGCGCCGATGACCAGCACATTTGCGCCCGCCTTGATGCGGCACAGGTCAATGCCGTTGATGCAGCAGGACAGCGTCTCCGATTGCGAACCGGCCTCAAAGGACACTTCATCCGGCAGGTGGTAGACCTGCTTTTCGGGCACCACGGCGTATTCGGCGAAGCCGCCGGGGAAGGTGGTGCCGTAGCCCTTCATGCTGGTGCAGAAGTGCGCCTTGCCGTTCATGCAGAAGTAGCATTCGCCGCACACCTCGTTGGGGTCCACCGAAACCCGGTCGCCGGGCTTGAAGCGGGTGACCTTCGCGCCGACAACGTCGACGACGCCGGAAAACTCGTGGCCGATCACCGTGCCCTCGGGCACCGGCGCGGCGCCGCCGTCACCATGATAAATGTGCAGATCCGTGCCGCATACGCCGCAGAACTTGATCTTGATCCGGACGTCCCGTTCGCCGACCTCCGGCTTCGGAATGTCCACGACGCGCACGTCGTTTTTCTTGAAATATACAGCCGCTTTCATGTTTTCCTCCTGTACTTTTGCCCGTCCGAAGGCTTCCATACAATATTACCCCTTGACCGCGCCCATCGTCAAGCCCTTGACCAGCGACTTTTGCGTCAGCCAGCCCAGGAGCACCGCTGGCAGCACCGAAATGGTGGACGAGGCCGAAAGCTGCGCGGTGAACTGGCCCTGCTGTTCGCGGAAGCGCGCCATGTATACGGGGAGCGTCGCCGTTTGGTTGGTGGTCAGTTTGAAACCAAGAAGGAATTCGTTCCAGATAAACACTGCCACCAGGAGTCCAGCCGTGATGATGCCTGTACGCGCCAGCGGTACGACGACCTTTGTGAGCTGCTGGGAACGGGTGCAACCGTCGATCTCGCTGGCTTCGATCAGCGAGGCGGGGATGTCCGCCAGGAAGGAGTGCACCATCCACACCACCAGCGGCAGGTGAAACCCGACGTAGATGATTAAAAGCCCCAAGGGCGTCTTGTGCAGGTTCAGTGTGTTGAATGTCAGGTACAGCGGGATCAACACCGCAACCGGAGGAAGAAGAATGGTCGTGATGAACCAGAGATATAGGCTGTCGTTTGTGCCGGGCTTCTTGAAACGACCGAACTGCAGCGCGAAGGCTGCGGGTACACCTAGCGCCAGGGAGATCAACGTACACGCCACCACCTGAAACACAGAATTGTTCAGGTAGTTCATCATGTCGGCGTCGCCGAGTACCTTTTGAAAGGTGACGAGCGTGGGATCAAAGAATAATGCGGGGGTCACTGCCTGAAGCTCTGTTTTGAAACCGGTCAGGAACATGTACAATATGGGGAAGAAGTAGCTCAGGCCAACGGCGTAACAGATGATGCCCAACAGCAGCTTTTTGATGATCTTCCGGCGCTGTATCGCCCGGTTGACCACGTGAATGGAGCGCTTCTCAGCCGTCATGCGTCTTCCCTCCTAATCATACATCGCGCGGCGCTTCTTGATCGCTCGATAGAGCAGCTGCACGGTAAGCAGAGTAATCATTACTGTAATGACTGCGACCGTCGCGGCGCGGCCTACGTCTTTTGCACTGTAAACAATCTCG
Organism: Bacillota bacterium; assembly: GCA_023443705.1. Classification (GTDB taxonomy): domain Bacteria; phylum Bacillota; class Clostridia; order Christensenellales; family Aristaeellaceae; genus JAEZHK01. Next base: position 4,023 of record JAEZTD010000083.1, read on the forward strand.
TATACAAAGAAGGGCAATGTGTAGGATCGCGTGCCAGGCCCGCCCGCGGTAGTGACAAGGATAAGGCCATATTCCTTGATGATGAAGATCAGCCCCAGCATGATCGCCACCTGCATGTGGTTCAGGATCATCGGCAGCTTGATCCGGAAGGTCATGACGCCCCAGTTACAGCCGTCGATCCGGGCGGACTCCAGAACCTCTTGAGAAATACCCTGAAGGCCGGCCAGGATCACGAGCACGAAAAATGGCATCCATTGCCAGACGAGCAAGAACCCTATCAAAGGCAAAGAGTGATAGCTGATAAAATCCACCGGCGCAACGCCGATGAGCCTGCATATATAGCCATACCAGCCAAAGGTCGTGTTGAGGATGGTCACCTTCCAGACCACGCCGCTGGCGGTGGACATGACGAAGAAGGGGCCGAGAATCAGCGTGCGCACCACGTTGATCCCTGGGATGTCGTGATCAAGCAGAAGCGAAAGAAGAAAGCCGAAAAAAGTGCACGCAAGCAACGAGACTACGGTAAGGAGAATCGTCTGCCAAGTGATGATCCAGAACTCTCCGCTGCCAGAGCCCCACAAGTAATAAGAATAATTGTTTAACCAATTGAATTTTACGCCCAGGTCAGGTCTATTTGTCCTCCAGCGGAGAAACGAGAATATAATCGTCAGGATGAAAGGGACTTGCGTTGTAATCGCGACCCAAAGAACCGCAGGAAGGGCGAAATACTTGTCCGTAAGGCGTCTTTTTCTCAGAGTGCGCTGCATGCGCTTCACCTGCCCTTGATTTGATCGAAGGGGCGTAGAGGTCGACTGAGTTATCAAAAGGGGCGGCGACATGCCGCCTGAGAGGCGTGAATACTTCAAACCGCTCCCGCGCACCCGAAGGGTATGCGCGCGGGAGCGGAGTGCTCCTTCACAAGCTGGCGTCAGCCTTTGTAGCCACCTTCGTCGGCAATCTGAGCGAACAAGGCCTGGGTGTTGGCGATGGCCTGATCCAGCGTGATCTGGTCGGTCACGTACTCGGCCAGCCACTGGGTCATCTTATTTCCGGCAATTTCAAATTCAGGGATGGCGATGTACTGGAGGCCCGTATACGGAACGGGGTTGACACAGGGGTTGTTAAAGTCCATCTCCTGAAGTGCGGCCAGCGTCGCGGCGGCATAGGGCACATTCGCGTAGGCCGGCAGCGTGTACAGAGAGGAGCGGGCCGCCTGCGGAGTCATCGCGCCGGACGGATCCTTCTCCAGCGTCAGGTTGATGAAGTCCTTGGAGGTCGCCCAGAGCATGAAGTCGAACACTTCCTGCTTCTTGTCGCTCTTGGGGTTGATGCCCATGGCCCAGTTCCACAGCCAAGAGGTGTTGGTCTCCTTGACCTGGTGCGGGGCGGCCACGTAGCCCATCTTGCCCTTGATGGGGCTGCCTTCGGCTTCAAACCCGGAGCAAATGGAGGTTGCGTCGTAGTAGATGCCGCACTTGCCGGTCAGCATCAGCGCGATGCATTCGTTGTAGGAGTAGCTGAGGATGTCCTTCTGACCGGCGTCGCGCAGGATCTTCTTGTACATCTCCCAAGCTGCGCGCTGCTCGGCGGTGTCCACGGTGGCGTTCCACTCCATGTCGTAGAACTGACCGCCGAAGGCGTTGACCATCGTCACGAAGGGCGCGCCGCTCATGCCCCAGCCGGGCGCTCCGCGCATCGTCATGCCGACATAATCCTCACCCAGCGCCTTCTTGAGGTCGACTGCCAGCTGGTAGATTTCATCCCAGGTGGGCTTCTCCGGCATGGTCAGGCCGGCCTTGTCGAAGAGCTCCTTGTTGTACATGATGAATGAGGACTCGCCATAGTACGGAATCGCGTACTGCTTTCCGTCCAGCGCCAGGGACTGCATCATGCCCGGGATCAGGTCGTCGTAGTCGTACCAGGTTTTCTGCTCCTCAGTCATGGCCTCGAAGTAGGGGGTCAGGTCCTCAAGCCAGCCGTTGCGGGCCCAGGTCTGCGCCTCGTAAGGCCCAATGTAGAACATGTCGTAGGCGTTGCCACCGGAAGAGGCTTCCGTCGACAGCTTTTCGCGCATGTCGTTCTCAGGCAGGATGGCGATGTTGATCTCGACGCCTTCCTTCTTGTAGTTCTCCTTCGCAAGATCGGCCAGCGCCTGGGAAAGCGGGTTGTTGGCCAGCACAATGTTGACGACTTTGGTCTCGGCGGACGCGAACGTGGGCGCGAGCGCAAGAATCAACATTACGGCCAGCAGCAGTGACAATCCTCTCTTCATACAGGACCCTCCTCGATTTTTTCAATTTGCGGTCTTCCGCAAATACAAAACATATTCTCATTTATGCTTTTCGGGGTTTTGAGCGTATGATGCGGGATTGGGCACAGGGTGTTTGTGAAGTCTTGATGAAGCGCTGTGAGAGGGGGCATTTAATGCGGTAACAATTTATCGATTTGACTTTTGGAAAACGTTTTTTATATGTGTGATTATCATACATCAACCAAACGGAGTTGTCAATAGGCAAAATAATACGATCAAAAAATATTGAAATATGCCTACAAATCCGGAAACATTATAGAATATTTTCTGAACATGCATATCGATTGGCGGAGGAAGAAGAGGCGCCGGTGTGAAAAACCGCGGCGGCGCATTGCGCCGCCGCGAATATTTGACCCGCAGAACGGTCTATTGTATGCTCTTGAAAAAAGTATCGACGTGACCCAGGGCCGCGCCAAGGGCCGAAGCCTCCAGGTGGTGGCGACAGACCCGGATGTACTCAGCGTTCTGCTCAAAGGTGTTGAGCGGCGCGGCGCGGCGCCGAAGCTCCGGGAGGTATTCATCGAGGAAGCTGCCGACAAAGCCGCCGACCACCACTTCGCAGTCATACGCCATTGAAAGATTCGTGACCGCAAGCGCGAGCCAGTCCAGGTACTGGTCAAAGGCCTCCCGGCAGACTGGGTCGCCCAAGCGCAGCATGCGGAAGAATTCGTGCAGGCTGCCGCCCGCCAGGTCCGAAAGCCTTACCGCCGCGCAGTAGGCGTCAACGCAGCCGATCTGCCCGCAGTAGCATTTTCTGCCACCGGGCACCAGCCGCATGTGGCCGAACTCGCCGCTGTGCTGATGGACGCCCGGATACAGCCGATTGTTTAAGAAAATCGCGCCGCCAACGCAGAAATTGAGCGACAGGTAGACGAAAGCGTGTTCCTCGAGGCCGCGGGCCTCGGCGAAACCCGCGGCGCTGGCATCGTTGAAGAATGCGCATGGAATGCCCCTGAGCCTGTCGCTAAAGCGGGCGCAGGGGATGTTGCGGATGTCCAGCGCGTGGGAATAGAGGATCTTCTCCCCGGCCTGGTCGATGATTCCGGGGATTGAAAAACCCGCGCCGAGGATGGCGCCACGGGTCAGGCCGACGCCGGGCATGTCCAGCGCATCCTCGATAAAGCCGAGGATCAGCTGCCCGACCCGGTCGTAATACGCGTCATCCGGCGAAAAGGCGCAGGTGATTCGGCGGTGCATGACGATGGCGCCGGTCAGATCCACCAGCACCAGCCCCAGATCGCTTCTGGTCACGTCCACCCCGACGGCGACCTTGAGGCGGGGGATGGGCGCGATGGCCGTCGCTTTGCGGCCGCCGGTGGACCTGAGCTGGCCGGTTTCGCGGATCAGCCCGTCACCCAGCAGCCCCTTGACGTTTTGAATCACGGTGGGCAGGCTCATGTCCAGCGCCTCTACCAGCTGCTGCTTGGTGGTCTGCCCGCGCATGTACACATATTCCAAGATGCGGCTGCGGTTGTGCAGGCGGATGTCGCGGCCGCCGGTCTTGAGCGTTTTCATGAAACACACCCCGGGGCGCGC
>JAEZTD010000148.1 GCA_023443705.1 Bacillota bacterium
CCGGGAACGGGATAGCGCCACCAGTACGCATATTGGTGGCGCTATCTATACCTTTGTTCAGTGCGCCGCTCGGAAATCCGTGAGGATTTCAGGCGCACGCAGGATTCCTTCCTTCGCGTCGAAAAAACCATAGGTTTTTTCGATGCCTTGGGCGAGGCATTGTAAGGCCTCGCCTTTTCTGCTCCTCTGGCGTTTTCAAAAAAGGCGGCGACGGTCCGTGCGGCGGCTTTCGCGACATCCGTACCTCCCGACTGGAGCGCAAAAGCAGAGACACACGACAACACGGTAAAGGCGCTTTTCTTTAAAATTTTGCGCGCCGGGGTCGCGGCATTGACCAAGCTGCCCGTGCGTGGTATAATCTAGGAAAACCAGAAAGGGGGGCTTCTCGTGAGCGACTTCATGGCGCATCTTGTAAGCTGTGTTCGTGGAATGTTCGGTTTTTCTGCGTGCGACGGGATAGCTATGCCCTTTTCCGGCACCGCGCGCGCAATTTAGACTTTAATTGCGGCGGCGGCCCGAAGGGGCCGCCGCTTTTTTGCGTTTTGGAAGCGAGATGGCCGCTTTTTGTTTGGCCCTCCGATGGCGCCGGGATAACCGAAAACGATGATTGCTGAGGAGATGTGTGATGAAACGATATCTTGCGACAGCCAGGATGTGCCTGGTTGAAAAAAGCTACTTCGGCCTTGCAGAACTCGCGGGACAATACCTGATGCGCGCGGCGGCGATGGGCGCGCTTCTAATGATCTGGCGCTCACTGTACCTTGCGGGCGCGGATATGGAAGGGCTGACCCTCGGGCAGCTTTATGTGTACACCGTGCTGTCCACCATGCTCGCGCCAATGCTGGACGTGCGCACGCCCGCGTCAGACTGGCTGCACGACGGCACAATGCTCTCCATGTACCAGCGCCCCGCCTCCATGTTCGGGCAATTGATCGCCCATACGGTGGGCGGCTGGGCGACGCAGCTTGCGCTTCTGTCCGTTCCGGCACTCGCTGTCGCCGCCGCATGCGGCGTGGACATGCGCCCGAAAGACCTCTGGTTTCTGCCGTCCCTCGCCCTGGCTGTTTCGCAGGGATTTGCGGTGGATTTTCTGTTCACCTGCGTCATGATACGGCTTCGCAGCCTCGCCTGGCCGGTTCACAGCCTCCGGGAGTCGCTGACGGCGCTGTTTACTGGCGCACTGATTCCGTTTTCCGCGCTGCCGTGGGGCATCGGCCGAGCCCTCGCGCTCACCCCCTTCGGCACACTGGCGGGCGCGCCGCTCTCTTTGTACGCGGGGCTGGGCGATGCGGGGAGCATTCTGACCGCACAGGTCGTTTGGAACCTCGCGCTCTGGCCGCTGGAGGTATGGGGCTTTAAAAAATCACGAGAGAGGATGGTTTCCTATGGCGGCTGACATTCGCCAGCTTTTCAGGCTGTACGCGCTGTACGGCCGAATGGATTTGAATTGGTTTTTACAGGACATGGCGACCTGCGGGATCGTCATGGCGTCGGAACTGATCGCCAACATCGCGTCGGTGGCGGGCGTCCTTCTGCTCGCTGCGCGCTTTGGCGGCGTGGGCGGGCTGAACGCGGACGAGGTGCTCTTCATGTTGGGTTTCTTTCAGTTGGCCGACGGCTTTTCATATATGATGTTTGGTGGAATGAACGTGCTTGCGATCAGCCGCCGCGTCGGGCGTGGGCAAGTGGACCACATGCTGATCCAGCCGAGACCGCTTTGGATGCAACTGATGGGGGAGGCGTTCATGCCGGTGTCCGGCTCCAGCGGTTTTTTGATGGGCATCGCCGTCACGTGGATTGCCTGCGTCCGGTTGAAGGTCGCCGTTACGCCGGTCTGGTTCATGGCGCTCATCTTCTACGTGGCCTGTCACGCGGGCATCAAGATCGGCCTCGGATACCTTTCCGGCTCCGCGGCGTTTTACAAGCCCGTCGCCTGTGAGGAGCTCTCCGCGCAGGTGCTGAACATGGTGAACCTCCTGGGCAAGTACCCCCTCGCGGGACTGCCCCTATGGGCGACGACGGCGCTGACCACCGTCTTCCCGGCTGGGCTCACGGCCTATATCCCTTCGCTGGCGCTCCTCGGTCGGCTTGATAAGGGGCCGTACCTGGCGCTTCCGCTCGCCGTGGCCGCGGCGTTTCTTACCGCTGCCACCTATTTTTTCAGGAGAGGATTGAGACATTATGCAAAATTCAGCTGCAACCGCTACCGCGACCTCGGACACCGCGATTGAAATGCGGCATGTGGTAAAGTACTTCGACCAGAAGCGGCCGCTCTCGCTCTTCAGGCGCGAAGATGTGCGCGTTTACGCGCTGGACGACGTATCCTTCACCCTCGAAAGGGGCGAATTCTGCGCCTACGCCGGGCCCAACGGGGCGGGAAAATCCACCACCTTCAAACTGCTCTCCGGTATGCTCGTGCCCCAGTCCGGCGAGGTGCGCGCTTTCGGCATGGCGCCGGACGCTCACCGGATCCCGCTCATGCGGCGCACGGGCGTGTTGTTCGGGAACCGCAGCGAGCTTTGGTGGGATCACCCGGTGCGTGCGTCGTTCGAGTGGAAAAAAGTCGTCTGGGACGTTCCGGACGACATGTACCGAGAAAACCTGGGCATGCTGAGTGAGCTCCTGGGGCTGGGCGAATTTTGGAACAGCTTTGCGCGGGAGCTTTCGCTGGGGCAGCGGATGAAGGCCAACCTGGCGCTGATGCTTTTGCACGCCCCGGAGCTTGTTCTACTGGACGAGCCGACGCTGGGGCTGGACGTGCTCGCCAAGCGGCAGATGATTGATTTTCTGAAGCATATCAACGCCGAACACGGGGTGACCATCCTCGTCACCTCCCACGACATGGACGACTTGACCGAGATGGCAAAGCGCCTGATCCTCATCAACAAGGGGACGCTCGCCTTCGACGGGGATCACCAGAAGCTCATGCGCCTCACGGGCGACCGCCGCATCCTTAGGGTGGAAACAAAGGGAGGCGCGCCGGACATTCCGGGGGCGAAGCTGGTTAGCCAAACCGGAGCGGCCTGCGAATACGAATACGACGCGCTCGAGACGCCCACCGCCAGACTTTTTGCCGGGCTGGCGGCAGCGGAGGGGATTGTGGATGCGGAGATCGTCCGCGCACCGATCGAGCGGGTGATTGCGGACCTCTACCGAAAGTGGCAGTGGGAGGACGCTTCCTGAGATTTCACGTTGGAGACCGCGTTTCTTCACACCGAAAAATGGAGTCACCGTGCGCGGCGGCATATGGTGCAACAGGACGGAAACGGGGTATAGCATAAGCATTGCCGAGCAAAAACTTTGCTGGGATGGATGCTCGCACTGCTTTATGCTGCAGATAGACAGCCGGACAGAAGAGGTACCATATGAATGCTTCCATTTTGCGCCCTGACCTGATGACCATCACGGAGGAAGAAACGCGGCGCACCACCTTTGGCGGAGATCAGGAATGGTATGCCGACGAATGGCACAGGCGGGCCGGCTGCGGTCCCACCTGCGCGGCCAACGTGGCGGCGTATCTTGCGCAGACCCGGCCGGGAATGCGGGCATTGTACGCGGGCGAGGGCATGCTGAAAGGGCAGTTCTCGGCCCATATGGAGGAAATGTACAAGTTTGTAACGCCCGGAAACATGGGGCTCAACCGGGTGGAGATGTTCACAAAAGGCATGGAGGATTTTGCGAAAAGCCGGGGCGTCCACTTGACGGCGCACGTGTTTGAAGTCCACGGGAACATGCACAAAAGCCGCCCGCCGGTCAGCGAGCTTGCTGAATTCGTTCGCGCCGGCCTTGCCGCCGACTGCCCCGTAGCCTTCCTGAACCTGACCAAGGGCCGCGTGAAGAACCTGCAGGGATGGCATTGGATTACCATCACCAGCGCCGATTTGGAGGATGGAAGCCTGACGGCCTGCGCCAGCGATGAAGGCCGGGAGAATTGCTTTGATCTGAAACTATGGTACCTCTCCACCCGCATGCGGGGCGGGCTGATCTACTTCACGGAGAATTCGCGATAGGAGAGAACGCCGGATTGCCGGCGCGCGCAGGGCATCGAGAAATATTGGGGTTTTTGATGCAAGGGAAACCCTTCGTCCGCCAAAACTCTCTTGTAATTTTTGGCGGCGCACTGACTCAAAGTACGATCGCGCCACCAGCACGCTTTGCTGGTGGCGCGATCCCTTTCCCGACATGTACGACGGCAAACGGTTGAAGCATACCTGGACGTTTCGTATGGGCTGAGAACGCCAGATTGCCGGCTCAGATACAACGCTTACCACTTATGCGCCATTTGAATAGGAGAGACCCTGTGAAGGCGCGATTGTGCCGTCAGACAGCTTGAATTTTGCAATCTGCTCCCGCAAAAGCGTCGCCTGACCGGCCAGTTCTTCGCTGGCGGCGGCACTTTGCTGCGCGGTCGCCGTGTTTGTCTCCATGACCTGGGACACCTGCACAATCCCCTGATTGATCTGGGTGATGCCGAGCGCCTGTTCCTTCGAGGCGACGGAGATTTGGTCCACCAGTTCCGCAACCTTTGAGACGCCCTCTACGATCCGCTTGAGCTCCTCGGCGGTATTTCGGGCGATCTCCGTTCCTGCCTCGACGTTTTTCACGGAGCTTTCGATAAAACCGGCTGTCCGCTTGGCCGCGTTGGCGGATTTGTCGGCGAGGTTGCGCACCTCCTGCGCCACCACGGCGAACCCTTTTCCGTATTCTCCCGCCCGTGCAGCCTCCACCGCCGCGTTCAGCGCGAGGATGTTGGTCTGGAAGGCGATGTCGTCGATCACTTTGATGATCTTGGAGATGTCCGCGGAGGACTCGTTGATGGCCTCCATAGCATGGAGCATGCTCTCCATTTCGTCGTTGCCGGAGGCGGCGTTGCGCTTGGCTTCCTCAGCGTACTTGTTTGCGCTTTCGGCGTTTTCGGCATTGACGGTGGTTTGAGAGGATATCTCTTCCATGGACGCCGTCAGCTGCTCGATGGCGCTGGCCTGGTTCATGGCGCCCTGAGACAGCGCAACGCTGCCCGCGGAGATGTGCTCCGAACCCGCCGCCACCTGTTTCGACGCGGCACTGATCTGCTGCATGGTGCCGTTGAGGCTCAAGATGGTCCTCTCAAAGGATCGGGCGAAAACCCCCATTTCGTCTGCGCCCTTCAGGTAGGTCTCGGGAATCTGGTATGTGAAATCGCCCTTTTCCAAATGATCTGCCGCTTTGAGTACTGCGGACAGCGGTTTACTGACCAGTACCTTCATCAGCCACAGGCACAGAAGGAACTGAAGCAGCAGAAACGCGCTGGTCAGGAGGATGGCGGTGTTCCGAAGCACCTCCACGTCGCGAAGCAGTTCGCGTTTTTTCGCCGTCACACCCAGCATCCACGTCGTCCCCGGTATCGGGGCGTAGGCCAGGTAGCGCGCTTGACCATCCTTTTTATACGTGCCGGAACCCTCTTTCCCCTCGATCATCGCGCTTTCGATCTTCGCGAGGTCGCTGAGTGTAACGTCCTCCTCGGCGGCCTTCAGCGCATTGTAGCCGGACTCGACGTAGGCCTCGTCAATGTGGCCGATGGTCGTGCCTTCTTTGTTTAAAATATAGCCGTATCCGCTTTCCCCAATGGTGACGCTGGCGCAGAGAGAGCTTAAAAACTGCCCGTCCACAGTCGCCGTAAGAACGCCAACCACGCGCCCGGAATTGTCCTTGATCGGCGCGGAGATGACAACCACAAGCGCGTTCTCCGCGGCGCTCATCAGCGGATCGGAGATGAATACGCTGCCGCCCATTGCCGCGGTAAAGTACTCCCGCTGCGAGACGTTGATGGCCTGGTCGTTGGTGTAAACGATGTCGCCCGCGGGGTTTGCCACACCCATTTTCATGAGACCATGGAGCGCCACTTCGCTTTGGAGCACGGGCTTCTGCACAGCCCAGTCCATTGAACGTATCGCGTCGTTGGCTGCGACACCCGCCACTTTTGCTTTGTATACGTTCAGCTGCTCCGCCAGAATGCGCCCATTGTTTAGCGCCTCCCGCTCCATCCTGGTGACGACGCTGCGCTCGAGACTCTCGGCGAATTGGGTGTAGAACAGGACGATCATAATGACGAAAGACAGCAAAATGGTGAGGATCATGGTGAAAGATACCTTCGCGCCGATACTCCTTCGTATGAACATGCCATTTCCTCCGCTTCTGAAATGTGATGAGAAACGCGGGTTTCAACTGCCGATAACGTTTGACAGGCCGCATGGGCGATCTCCCTCGAGAAGAAGGTAGACAACTCAAGCAATCGATGTATTTATATATCGGTAAAAATGCAATAAAGTTAAGCGATTTGTAATTATAACGTTAATGTGCTGCGGGGGCGTGCCGGACTGCCCTGCCTCATAGACCCATGAGGGGGCGCGCAACTGTTCGTCGGCGGATGATAAAACAGGCAATGGGGAAACTGCCGGGACGCATAAACCGATGCCCGTGTGGCAGACTGATTCCAGAGGTGATTGCAGTTGGCGAATAAGAACAATGGGCAGGGCAAGGCACCCAATAAGCAAAAGCAGTTGAAGAACGCGATTGAGTCAATACCTGGCGACAAAATGAACCACAACCACAACGCCAAGAAGGAAGCACTGGGGCCAAACACCAAGCGCTGAAAACGGGGCAGCGCAGACAGGCGGAACCGTGAATCTGCAAAAGCGCCTGCGTCGCACGGGCGCTTTTCGCGCATTGATTAAAGGTTGATCGCATTTGCGGTTGGCTTCATAAAGAGATGGCGAAAAGACCTCGCCGTTTCATGTGTATGAATCGTCTTCTGCGGAGTGGGCATGCATTATTCTCCGCCTACAACGAAAAAACCTAAAAAAGCGTACTATTCGCCCGATATAATCATTAAGAGGCTTGGGCGGCGGGTATTTCGCAATCAGCAAACGCAGTATTTCGATTTCGCAACGGGTATCGCCAGAAAATCCTATGGCGGGTTACAGAGGCATTGGGGGTACGCAAATGAAACGCGGACTAAGGCTGAACCTCGGGGCAAAACTAACGCTGTCGATAGCACTCGCTTTGGTGGTCGTGCTCCTGGCGTCAGCCCTAATTATCATCTTTACACTGTCCAGCGCAAACGAAGCCAGCGCCAACAGCGAACTGCAATCTCTCGCGGAGAAGAATGCCTCCACGGTTCTCGCAAAGCTGGCCGAGCCCCTCGAGACGGCGCGAACGCTGGCCGGCAGTATGGAAATGAGCGGTCGGCTCGCACCGCTGGTGCGCCGAAACGTCTACAATGCCGCGATGGAAGGCGTTCTGAAGGAAAACCCGGGCTATCTGGGCATTTGGGCCTGCTTTGAGCCCAACGCGCTGGATGGATTGGACGAACAGTTCAAGGGCGCAGCCGGCGCGGATCAGGCCGGCCGCTTCATTTCATACTGGTACTGGTCGGGCACGGAAATTGCGCAGACGACTCTGGCGGACTACGACACACCTGGCGCGGGGGACTACTATCTGCTTGCGAGGGATTCCGGCCAAGAAGTGATTTTGGAGCCTTTTGCATATGAAATTGACGGACAGGCGGTGCTCATGACTTCTGTTGCCGTGCCGGTGAAGGACGCTTCCGGTGCGGTGCTGGGTGTTGTGGGCGTTGACATCACCCTCGAGTCGCTGCAGGCGCTTACATTTGACGTGGGTCAGTATGCCAGCACCTACTCCTACGC
>JAEZTD010000155.1 GCA_023443705.1 Bacillota bacterium
CTGTCCAGGTACTGGCGCACCTCGTCCACCGTGACGTTGACGTGATCGGTACCCACCAGAGAGCCGTCCACGTCCCCGTGGCCGGAATAGTAAAAGTAGGTCACGTCGTCAGCGTCCGCGCCCAGGGAAGCCAGCTTGTTCAGTTCGGTGCGGAGGCCCTGGGCGTTAAGGTCGTTTATGAGCGTCACATCCACGCCCTTGCCGCCGCCGAAATTGCTGTTGGCCAGCATGCTGTTGACCAGTCCGGCGTCGGTATAGGGGCCGATGAGGCGGCCGCCTGCGTAGTTTTCCTGACCGATCACCAGCGCGCGGAAGGTGGTCGTGTAGTAGCCCACGCGCACGGTGCAACGCGCGCGGACGGCGCCGGCGCGGGTCTTCGCGGTGATGACCGCCGTGCCGAAATTTTTGCCGGTCACGATGCCGCCGGAGACCGTGGCGACGGACGGGTTGCTTGTGGACCAGTAGAGACGCTTGTCGGTGGCGTCGGCGGGCGTGATGGTGGCGGCGATGGGCGCCGTCGACCAGCGGTTGACGTTTAGCTCCGTCGCGCTGAGCGAAAGCGCGGTGGGCATGACAGGCCTGACCACCACGGTGCAGTAAGCTTTCTTTTGGGTTCCGTCGGCGGCGCGGCACATGATCAGCGCCGTGCCGGGTTTGTGCGGGGTGACGTAGCCCGTCAACCGATCCACGGAGGCGACGCTGGGCCTGCTGCTCCCCCAGGTGACGGCCGGGTTGTCCGCGTTCTTCGGGGTGGGGCTGAAGCCCAGCTGGTAGCCGCTGCGCCCTGCCTTCAGGATGATTCTGCTCCTGGACAGCGTGAGTTTGCGGACGGGCAGCGCGCCGACGGTGACGGTGCAGTAGGTGCGCGCGGAGCCCACTTTGGCGCGTATAACGGCGCTGCCCCGCCTGAGGGCGGTCAGGCGGCCGTTTTGATCCACCATGACCACGCCCGGCCGGGAACTTGCCCATACCACGGCGGGCGGCACGGAGCCGTCGCTGGTCTTGACGGAGGCGTTTAGGCTGTAGGTATTGTTGCGCCCGGCCACGAGACCCAGCGAGATGGAAGCGCGCATCGAAACCCGAACCCGCGGCGCATCGTAGGCCAGCCCGGCGGGCGCGGGCACAAACGCGAGCGCAAGGGAGAGGGCGCAGACGAGCGCCAAGACCCGCGCGCCCAGGGAACGGCCAGCCGAAGGAGCGAGCATTTTACGAATTGCCTCCTGATCTCATTGCCCCACGGAGTAGTTGGGGGCCTCCTTGGTGATCGAGATGTCGTGTGGGTGGCTTTCGATGAGGCCGGCGCTGGTGATCCGGATGAATTCGGCCTCTTTGCGAAGCGTCTGAATGTCCTTGGTGCCGCAATAGCCCATGCCGCTCTTCAGGCCGCCCATCAGCTGGAACACCGTTTCGGACAGCACGCCCTTGTAGGGCACGCGGCCTTCGACGCCCTCGGGCACCAGCTTTTTGGCGTCTTCCTGGAAGTAGCGGTCCTTGCTGCCCTCGGCCATCGCGCCCAGCGAGCCCATGCCGCGGTACACCTTGTAGGAGCGGCCTTGGTAAATTTCGATGGCGCCGGGGCTTTCGTCGGTGCCCGCGAAGAGGCTGCCGATCATAACCGCTGACGCGCCCGCCGCGATGGCTTTAACCACGTCGCCGGAGTATTTCACGCCGCCGTCTGCGATGATGGCCTTGCCCAGCTTGTCCGCGGCCTCGGCGCAGTCGGAGATGGCGGTGATCTGCGGCACGCCGATGCCCGCCACCACCCGGGTGGTGCAGATGGAGCCGGGGCCGATGCCCACCTTGATGACGTCCGCGCCCGCGCGGATCAGGTCCTCGGTGGCATGAGCGGTGGCGACATTGCCGGCGATGATGCGAAGGGCGGGATAGAAGCCTCGGATCTTCGAGACCATCTCCAAAACGCCTGCCGAGTGGCCATGGGCGGTGTCCACCGCGATGGCGTCCACATGGGCGTCCACCAGCGCCTTGACGCGGTCCAGCGTGTCGTGGGCGATGCCCACCGCCGCCGCGCAGAGCAGCCTTCCGTCCTTGTCCTTGGCGGAGAAGGGGTATTTGACCGCCTTTTGAATGTCCTTGATGGTGATGAGGCCCCGGAGGTTGTAGTTTTCGTCCACCAGCGGCAGTTTTTCCACCTTGTGCTAGGCGAGGATGCGCTTGGCCTCCTCGAGGGTTGTGCCCACCGGTGCGGTGATCAAGTTTTCACTGGTCATGTAGGCGGAGACCGGCACGTTGAATTCGGTGACGAAGCGCAGATCCCGGTTTGTCAGGATGCCCACCAGCTTGCCTTTTTTCGTGATGGGCACGCCGGAGATGCGGTAGCGCTCCATCAGCTTCAGCGCGTCTATGGTCAGGTCGTCGGGTTCTAAAAAGAACGGATCATTGATGACACCGTTCTCACTTCGCTTAACTTTGTCCACCTGCATCGCCTGCTCCTGGATGGACATGTTTTTGTGAATGACGCCCAGTCCGCCCTCCCGCGCCATGGCGATGGCGAGCCGCGCGTCGGTGACGGTGTCCATCGCCGCGGAGAGCAGCGGAATGCTGAGATTCAGCCCCTCGCACAGCGAAACCGACAGATCGACGTCCTTGGGCAGCACGTTACTCTTTCGCGGCACAAGCAGAACGTCGTCAAAGGTCAGGCCTTCCCGAATCGTACCGAGCATGGATGGACCCTCCCACTCTATATTTCGGCAAGTATAGCAATCCTATTAGAAACTTGTCAACCAATGTTTGTGGAAGAAATGGGTTCTTCCTGGGCGGCGGGCGCATTGGTTCGCGCCGGAGAGACGGTGCGCGGCTCCAGAAGGACGGTCAGCACCCAGAAAAGCGCTGCGCACAGAAGCGCCGCGACGACGAGAAACACCGTGCCCGTCACGTGGGCAGCCGAGGCCTTTCGCCCGGTCTGCCCCTGGGCATCCCGCTCGAAGGAGCGCACGACCGCGCCGCAGGCGGGCGCGTCCAGGCAGGGGACGGCGAGCAGCTTGTCGCTGAGCGACTCCATCCGCGCCTCTGTTTCGCGGCGGCCGAGCTTCGCCGCGCGCATGAGTCTGGAGAGAAGCCGCCGCTGCGCCTCGCGGACGCCGGGGGCGCTGAGGGAGAGCGCCTGCGCCGCTTCGCCGGCTTTCAGCCCGCAGCCGTAGAGGAGGATCATCAGCCGCTGTGTCCGGATCGATTCGCGCTCCAGCCTACCGAGCAATACCGCTTCAGCGGGCGAAAGGTCCGCGCCGGAGGGCAGCGTCCAGTCCACCTCAAATCCCCCCACGGCCCGGATTTTTTTAAGCTCTGTCAGCGCCACGGCCCGGAGTGCGTAGGCGATGCCCTCCTGAAAGCTCATGCGCTCGCGCCATTCGCCCCGGCGCAGGTACGCCGCGAGGAGGGCGCTTCGAAGCACGTACTCGGCAAGTTCCAGGTTCCCGGTCAGAACATAGGCACATTGGAACAATCCGTCATATGCCGGACGGACGCGCTCGATGAAGCCGCGCGGGTCGTCGATGGATCGCTTCATTGCGGCCATTCCCCCGCGATGCCGTCAAACACCGGCTTCATGCGGTCGTAGATGCCGCTGAAGATGCCATAGACCTTTTTGTACTTGTCGGCCCAGGCGGGGTTCGGGGCATGTTGGGAGCGGGCGCGCACGATGCCCGCGGCCTCCTCGTAGTCCCGGAAGATGCCGATGCCCACGCCGGCAGTCATCGCCGCGCCGAGGCTGGTGGCCTCGCCGGGCGCGTAGTGGACGCTGGTGGGGATGTTGAACACGCTGGCGAAGATGTCTGGCCAGAGGCCGCTGCCCGCGCCGCCGCCGGTCAGGATCATCGAATCCAGCGGCGCGCCGTTTTCGGCCATGATGCGCGCGACGGTGTTCAGGGACAGTGCCACGCCTTCGTAGATCGCCCGTGCCACGTGGCGCTGGTCGTGGTAGAGGGAGAAACCGACGAGGCAGCCCTTGGTGTTGGGGTCCCAGTAAGGGGTGCGCTCGCCCATCAGCGTGTTCAGGAACATCACGCCCTCCGCGCCCGGCTCCACCTGCCGCGCCATGTTCTCGATGCGCGAATGGTCCGCTCCGGAGAGCTTCCTGCCGTCGCTTAAGAGATTGCCCATCGCCCAGTCGTAGGCCGAGGCGGCGGTCTGCACCACGCCCAGCGAGTGGTTGATCTCTCCGTCCATGTCCAGGTAATTGAAGATGCGCTGCTTATCGTCCAGCAGCGGCTCCGGCGTCAGTTGCGAAACCCACGCGCTTGAGCCGATGCAGCAGTAGCCCGCGCCTGGCTTGTAAAGCCCCGCGCCGCGGCCGGCGCAGGCGCCGTCGCCGCCGCCGATGGAGACGGGCGTGCCGGGGAGAAGGCCGGTCAGCTTCGCCATCTCGCGGGTGATACGGCCGGAGGTGTCCGAGCCCTTCAGGATCTGGGGCATCCTGCCGGGGTCGAGCTTAAGGTCGGTGAGCAGCTCATCCGCCCAGCGCTTTTTGCCAAGGTCCAGCGCGATGGTCAGCGAGGCGTCGGAGTAATCGGTATAGCCAACCCGGCCGGTCAGCCGAGCGTACAGGTAGTCCTTGGTGTTGAACCACCAGCGGGTGCGGCGGTAGACGTCCGGCAGGTGCCTGCGCATCCACAGGATTTTTGGCAGCGTGAAGTGGTGGTCCAGCCGGTTGCCGGTCATGCGGTAGAAATCGTCTCGGGAGATGACCTTTTCAATTTCGAACACTTCGCGCCAGGCCCGGGAATCCGAATGGATGATGCTGGGGTAGAGCACGCGGCCTTCCTCCGACGCGGCGATGCAGCCGTTCATCGTGCCGGACAGGCCGACGCAGGCGATGTCCGAGGGACTGACCTGGGTCAAGAGCTCCCGAATGCCCTCGATGATGGACTGGAACAGCACGTCCGGGTCCTGTTCGGCCCAGTTTGGCTTCGGATAGGAAGTGCCGTATTCCTTTTTGGCGACGCAGAGCGCCGCGCCCTTGGGATCGAATACGGAACACTTGCTGCCGGTTGTGCCCGCGTCGCAGGTCAGGATCAGATTCTTCGCCATGTTGTGCCTCCGGTTATTTTCTCTTTCGCCTGGAGCGCGCCGGGCCGTTGCGCTTTAACAGTTCTTCGGCGGCCGCCGCGCCCACCATCGAAAGGAGCGCCGCCGTAAGGGGCATCCCCGCCGAAAGGGGCGGCAACCCCGCCACCAGCCAGTGGACGAGGGTTTGAAGGATGGGCGGAAGCCAGAACGCGGCGAAGGCGACCACGCCCCGCCGCACCATGTAAAAAGCGGTCAGCGTGCCTGAAAGCGGCACCACGAACCACATCATCACAAAGTAAGGAATTCCAGCCGAAGCATCGGCAGGGAGGAGGAAAACCGCCGCCGCCGTGAGGGCGGACGCCGTCAGCGCCTGTGCCGCCACGAGCCAGGGCCATTTGGGAAATTTCATCGGCTGCTCCGAACGTGAATTTTTCTTATTATAGCATTTTTTGCCGAACCTTATCAAGCGCGGCGGCCCCGCCGGGCCGGAACTTTTCTTGTCGAAGCCGCGTCAAAAATTTTGTTCACACCGCGCCATGCCTGTGGCGCGAAACGTATTGATAAAAAGCGGGCGAGGGGAAGCGTCATGGATTACAAGGGCTTGGGTCTCAGGATCCGCAAGCGGCGCAAGGCGATGCGCCTGACGCAGGAAGAACTGGCGAAAAAACTGGGCCTTTCGCTCTCGTTTCTGGGGCATATTGAGCGAGGCACGCGCAAGGCCAGCGTCGAAACGCTGGTGGCGATCGCGAACGAACTGAGCATGTCGGTGGATTTTATGCTGCAGGATTCGCTGCACGAGGGCGTACTTCAGAAGACCCCGGCCAGCGGCCGCCAGCGGGTGGTTCTGGAGGAGCTTAAAAAAATCATCTCGACCAATCTGGAGGACTGGGATACCTGATTCCAGGATTCCGGGCACGCCGTTTGTCCCGCGCTGTTTGCATGGGATGACGGCTTTCGTTGTTGCCCGAAGCGCGTGAAACAATGACCGGCGTGCGCAAGGATGCGCACGCCGGTCAAGGCATCGAAAAACCCTATGGTTTTTTCGATGCGAAGGAAGGAATCCTGCGTGCGCCTGAAATCCTCACGGATTTCCGAGCGGCGCACTGAACAAAGGTATAGATAGCGCCACCAATATGCGTACTGGTGGCGCTATCCCGTTCCCGGCGTACACGCCGCCGGGAACGATTGAAACCTCTACGGAGACTTTGTTGATGGTCTGACCGGCGTGCACAAGGATGCGCACGCCGGTTGATATTTTGGGATCACGAGAGGGGAACAGGTTCGAAGCGTTCGGTTCCGGCGCCGAGCCGCCAGCATTCGGTGAAGCCCGTGTCCAGAAGGAGCCGAACGGCAAGGTCAAAGGCGCAGTCGATGTGGGCGGCGTCATGGCAGTCTCCGCTGACGATCGCCCGGCCGCCCGCCGCCCGCCAGGCGCGAAGGAGCAGCGGGGAAGGGTAGGGGTCTTCCCGCCACCCGCGGGCGATCGCGCCGGTGTTGACTTCAAGCAGCGCGCCCGTCTTCGCCGCGCGGGAGAGCGCCTCCAGCGCGGGTCCGGTGTAACGGGGGTCGGACTCGTCGAAAAAGCCGAACCGGGCGTTCATCTTCTTGACCAGGTCGAAGTGGCCGATGATCTCCGGACGGAAGGATTCCACGTAATCCGCGAGGTTTTGAAAGTAGGCCGCAGTCATGCGGTATGGATCGCCGCCGAAGCCCTCCGCGATCAGCCGGCGCAGGTTTTCCTCCGTGCTGTCCACCGCGATGGAACCGCCGTCCGATGGCAGGTAGTGGGCGGAGCCGATGACGTAGTCGTAATGTACGCGGTCAAAATCCGCGCAGGCGTCCCGCTCTATGCCCAGCCAGATTTTCATGCGGCCGGCATACTCGGCCTTGAGCGCCCCGACATCCGCCCGGTAGGCGGCGTCGGAGGCGGGGTTCAGGCAGTATACCTCGTCAAACGGCTGCATGCCGTGTTCGGAGAAGCCGAACGAGACAAACCCCTTTTCAAAGGCCGACCGGGCCATCTCCGGCGCGGAATTCTTGCCGTCTACATAGGTTGTGTGGTTGTGGGGTGAAGATAGGATCCCGTTCACAGGCAGCGCACCCCGTACACGGTGTCCAGTTTCTGAATCTCCCCGCACAGCGCCGGGGCGATCGCGTCGTCCAGATCCAGCGCGGTGTAGGCGTACTTGCCGCGGGAGCGGTTGACCATGCCGCCGATGTTGTTGTTCGAAGCCGCGATCAGCGCGGTGATCGCGCCCACCACGCCCTGCACGTTGGCGTGCAGCACGCAGACCCGGTGGCCGGCGATGTCGCCCAGTTCGCAGTCCGGGAAATTAACGGAGTTCTTAATCGCGCCGCGGCGCAGGTACTGGTCGATCTGGCTCGAGGCCATGACCACGCAGTTGTCCTCGCTCTCCGGCGTGGACGCGCCCAGGTGCGGGATGGCAATGACGCCCTTCTCGCCGATCAGTTCGTCCTCCGGGAAGTCGGTAACATAGGCGCGCAGGTGATGGTCCGCGATGGCGGAGAGCACGTCCCGGTTGACCGCCAGTTCGCCGCGGGACAGGTTGATGAGGGTCGCGCCCTTTTTCATTTTGCGGAGGGTAGCCGCGTTAAAGCTGCCGCGAGTATCTTCCATCAAGGGGATGTGGATGGACACGTAATCGCTCTTGGCCAGGAGTTCATCCTGACTGGCGACGCGATGCACAGAGCGTGAAAGCATCCACGCATGCTCGACGGTGATGAAGGGGTCGTAGCCGATGACGTTCATGTCCAGCCCCGCGCCCGCGTTGGCGACCATAACGCCCACGCCGCCTAGGCCAATCACGCCCAGCGTCTTTCCGCGCAGTTCCGGCCCCACGTACTTGCTCTTGCCCTTTTCGACCAGCTTTGGCACCTCCGCGCCCTGACCCTTCAGGGTCTTGACCCATTCGATGCCGCCGATGATCTTGTGGGAGGACAGAAGCAGCGCGGCCACCGCCAGCTCGCGCACGGCATTGGCGTTGGCGCCGGGGGTATTGAACACCACCACGCCCTTCCGGGCCAGATCTTCCACAGGGATGTTGTTGACGCCCGCGCCCGCCCGGGCCACGGCCAGGAGGGTTTCAGGCAGTTCCAGCGCGCGCATGTCGGCGCTGCGCACGAGGATTGCGTCCGGGTTTTCCATGCTCGCGCCGACGGCATAGCGGTCGGCGGTCAGCGTTTCCTGATAGACGGGCGAGATTTCGTTTAGCGTTTTGATTTTGTACATCGTCAGTTCCTCCCGGACTCAAACTGCTTCATGAAGGCGACGAGCGCCTGGACACCTTCCACCGGCATCGCGTTATAGATGCTGGCGCGCATGCCGCCCGCCGAGCGGTGCCCCTTGAGGTTGATGAGGCCCGCCTTCGCGGCTTCCTTGACGAAGGCGTCGTCCTGCGCTTCGTCCCCGGTGCGGAAGGTAATGTTCATGCGGGAGCGGAAGCGCGCGTCGGCGACGCCCTTGAACAGCTGGCTGCCGTCCAGAAAGCCGTAGACCAGTTTGGCCTTTTCAATGTTGACCTTCTCGATGGCGGAGACGCCGCCTTGGCCCTTCAGCCACTTCAGGCACAGCCCCGCCATGTAGATCGAATAAGTGGAAGGGGTGTTGAGCATGGAACCGGCATCGGCCATCTTCTTCCAGTTCAGGATGCTCGGCGTCGAGGGCATTTCGCGGCCGAGAAGGTCCTTGCGAACGATCACCAGCGTCACGCCTGCGGGGCCGATGTTCTTCTGGGCCCCGGCGTAGACCACGCCGAAGTTCCGGACGTCATAGACTTCCGAAAGGATATTGGAGGACATGTCGGCCACCAGCGGCACGCTGCCCGCGTTCGGCAGCGCCGTCATGCGGGTGCCGTAGATGGTGTTGTTGGTGGTGATGTGCAGGTAATCCGCCTCGGGGTCGACGGCGGAGGGGTCCACATCGGGGACAAAGGCATACCCCGCGTCGCGGGAGGAGGCCACGGCCCGGACTTTTCCGTATTTTGAGGCTTCCGCCATCGCGCTGTGGGCAAAGCTGCCGCTGTCCACATAGTCGGCCCTGCCGCTTCCGGTCATGAGGTTCATCGGCACGGCAGAGAACTGGCCTGTGGCACCGCCAGGCAAAAGGAGTACCGCATAATCGTCGGGAATGTCCATCAGTTCGCGGATCAGCGACACCGTTTCGTCGAAGATCTCCAGGTACATCTTGGAGCGGTGGCTCATCTCCATCACGGAAACGCCCGTATTTTTATACGAGGTCATTTCCCGCGCGGCGGTTTCCAGCGCCTCCAGCGGCATCACGGCCGGCCCGGGAGCGAAGTTGAAAACGCGGTTCATCGTTGAACGCCTCCCCGTTTTATTCCCATATGTATGCGCGCGATACGCGTCGCCGCGCCGCCGGAGAATTCCGGTGCGCCGCTTTGCCGCGTTCGCGCATTACATTGGTATATTGCCGCTGATTATACAAGAAACGCCGCTTCGGCGCAAGCGCACCCGGACGGCGGTTTCTGTTAATTTCAGCCCATCTTCCAACCGGTTTTTTTGACGGGCCGCATTTATTTTGGATTCATTCCTCGCGCAGCGCGTAGTAGAAGTTGCGGCCCAGCACATCTCCGACGCGCACCACCGGCGTGCCCTCGAACACGGGCAGACTCAGCCGCCCGGAAAGCGCGGGGGACTTCGTGGTGCGCTCCTCCCGGGCCATCAGGTGGAATGCGCCGCCGCGGATATAGCCCGCGCCCCAGTTGTCCACCGCGTCGAGCCCGGACGGTGCGCGGGGCACGAGCTCGGTCTCCAGGTCGAAGCCGTCCAGTGAAAGTTCGTAAAAGCCGACGCCCGGCAGCATCGAGCAGCGCACGACGGGGTCGCCATCCGAGGGCGGGGCCTCAAAGAGCATCTGCGCGCCCATCAGGCGCTTGCGCACGGTCTGGTGGGACAGCGGGCTCATGTCCACGCCGACGAAGCGGCGCCCCTCCAGGCGCGCGGCTTCCAGCGTGGTGCCGGAACCTGCGAAAAGGTCCATCACCAGGTCGCCGGGGCGGGAGGCGCAGCGCACGATGCGGGTCAGAAGGCTCAGCGGCTTCTGCGTGTCGTAGCCGGTGCGCTGCGGATCCTTCTGCTGCAGGTGGCTCACGTCGTCCCACACGTCGCCGGGGTAGGCGGGGTCGTCGTCGTAATAGGTGTAGATCTTGCCGCCGGAGCGGATCGACCGGTACACGCGCCCGTCGGTATCGACGTGCCGCTTCATGTGGTTGCGGCGCGTGCCGCCGCGATCGATGGGCACCGACGAAATGTTGAAGAAATAGCGCCGCCCCTTGCGGTAGAAGAGGATGTTGTCGTGCTTGCGGCTGAAATACCTGCGCGCCCGGCCGCCAGTCTGGTAGGCCCAGATGATCTCGTTCAGGAAGTTGGCCTCGCCGAAGATTTCGTCCGCGAGGAGCCTCGCGCGCGCGCTGGTGCGGGCATCCACGTGCAGAAAAATTACGCCGCTCTCAGACAACAGCGCCCGGGCGGTCTCGAGCGCCGAGCGAAGAAGCGCGTAGTGGCTGTCCGCGGGCAGGTCATCCCGGTAGGCGGTCTGAACCAGGGAGCCTGTGCCGCGCTTCCAGTCCTTCTCGCCGACGCGGGTGCGCATGACGAAGGTCTCTCCCGTCAGAAAAGGCGGGTCCAGGTAGATCAATTGCGCCTTCCCCGCGTACTTTTGAAGAAGCGCGGGCGCAAGGGCCTGGACGTCCCCGGCGTAGAATTCGCCGCGGGGTGCCTCACCCTGCGTCAGCTCCCGTTCCACCAGCACCCGTTCAAGACGCACGTAAAGCCACCCCCCAGCAATTTGGTTTATTATAGCACAGGGCCATGCAGGAAGTCACGCAAAAACTCCGCCTGCGCCGCGATGGCCTTAAAAATGTTAAATTGCCCGATGCGCTTGATGGCCTCCCGGGAATTGCCTATAATAGTTGCATTACATGAATGAAAGAGGCGTTCAAATGCTGGACATCAACCTGATCCGGTCCAACCCAGAAATCGTCAAGGCCGGACTCGCCAAAAGGGGTTGCGACGCCGATCTCGGCGCGCTGCTTGAAATGGACCAGATGCGCCGCGGCCTGGTCGCCGAAAACGAGGCGATCAAGGCGGAGCGCAACCGCCTGAACAAGGAAATCCCCGGCATGAAAAAGCGAGGCGAGGACACCGCGGCGCTGATGGCGCAGCTCAAGGACATGGCCGACCGCGTCAAGGCGCTGGACGAAACCCAGGGCGCGGTGGAAGAGGAAATCCGCACTTTCCTTTTAAAGCTGCCCAACCTGCCCGCGGAGGGCGTCGTCGCCGGTGGAAAAGAGAACAACCAGATCGTTAAAAAATTTGGCGAAAAGCCTTCCTGGCCCTTTGAGCCCAAGAACCACGTGGATCTTTGCACCGAGTTGGGCCTGATCGACTACGAGCGCGGCGTCAAGATGGGCGGCAACGGCTACTGGCTGTACACCGACCTCGGCGCAAGGCTTGAGTGGGCGCTTCTCAACTATTTTATCACCGAGCACATCAAGGACGGCTACACCTTCATGCTGCCGCCCCACATCCTCACCTACGAATGCGGGCTGACCGCCGGGCAGTTCCCGAAGTTCGAGGAGGACGTCTACCGGCTGAGCGAGGAGGGCTTCCACTTCCTCCTGCCCACGGCTGAAACAGCCCTTATAAACCTCCACCGCGGCGAGATCATGGAGGAGGACGACCTGCCGAGGCGCCTGTTCGCCTACACCCCCTGCTATCGCCGGGAGGCCGGTTCCTACCGCGCCAGCGAGCGCGGCATGGTGCGCGGCCACCAGTTCAACAAAGTGGAGATGTTCGGCTACACCCGGCCGGAGGACTCCGCGAAAATGCATGAGGAGCTAATCGCCAAAGCCTGCCGCCTCGTCGAGGGCTTGGGTCTGCACTACCAGCTTTCAAAGCTGGCCGCGGGGGACTGCTCCGACTCGATGGCCACCACCTTCGATATCGAATTGTGGCTGCCCAGCATGAACGAGTACAAGGAGTGCTCGTCGGTCTCCAACGCCATGGACTACCAGGCGCGGCGCGGCAACATCCGCTTCCGCCGCAAGGATACCAAGAAAATCGAATTTGTGCACACCCTCAACGGCTCCGGCCTTGCCACCAGCCGCTTGATGCCCGCCATCGTCGAGCAGTACCAGCAGGGCGACGGCAGCGTGGTGGTGCCCGAGGTGCTCCGGCCCTTCCTCGGCATGGACATCATCAAGAGAAAGTAATCGAGTTGGGGTCGGGGCATTCACCCCGACCCCCAACCTTCGACAATTGTATCCGGCGGCGCATATGTCGTATAGAGAATCATCCGCGCAAAGCCAACATTTTTCGCGCGGGGCGGATTTTTCGCTTGACACCCGAGGATGCGGGTGGTATAATTATCACCGTTCCGCTGGAATGCGGGTCATTAGCTCAGTTGGTAGAG
>JAEZTD010000166.1 GCA_023443705.1 Bacillota bacterium
CCTCCTCCGGGGTCAAAAGCGGCTGAAGCACCTCGTACTCCACGTCGACGAGCGCGAGGATTTCATCGAGCGCTTCCCGGCGTTCTGACGCGGCCAGCACGATGGCGTCGCCCACATAGCGGGTGCAATCGCCCTCGGCGATCAGAACATCCCAGTCAGGCACGATATGGCCGGTCTTGTTGAAGGGCACGTCCTTCGCCGTCAGGATGCGGGCGCAGTCCGGATGGGCGAGGGCCTTCTCAAGGTTGATCCTGACGACCCGCGCCCGCGGGTATTTCGTGCGCAGCGCCTTGGCGTGGAGCATGCCGGGAACGGTCACGTCGTCCGCGAAGAGGCCGGCGCCGACCACCTTCGCCTCGGCGTCCACCCTCGGGATGTCGTCGCCCAGGAGGCCGGCATGGCGGCTTTCCTCCACAGGGCGGTCTTCCCGGAAGATTTCCGCCGCCAGCAGGATGGCGTCCTCGATCTTCTGGTAGCCGGTGCAGCGGCAGATGTTGCCGCGGATGGCGGCCTTGACGTCCGCGCGGGTGGGGGATGGGGTCTGGTCGATCAGCGCCTTGGCGGAAATGACCATGCCGGGGATGCAGAAGCCGCACTGCACCGCCCCGGCGAGTGCGAAGGCGTGGGCGTACACCGCCTTTTCCCGGGGCGACAGCCCCTCGACGGTGAGTACATTTTTCCCTTCCAGCTTGGAGACATCCGTCACGCACGCGCGGCGCTTCGCGCCGTCGATCAGAACCGTGCACGCGCCGCAGGCACCCACGCCGCAGGCGTTTTTGACGGAAGTCAGGCGCAGTTCTTCGCGCAGGAAGTCGATCAGCTTCCCGCGCTCGGCGGTCGCCGCCCGGCCGTTTACCGTGAATGAAGCCATGTCGCACCCCCGCTCAATTCGTCCTACAGGCTACAGCATCGCGTTCTCCCGCTTCAGGTAGCGCCCCCTCGGCGCATTGACCGCGCGGCCGTCCCGCGCGACGGTCTCGCCGCCGAGCAGCACCTCCCGGGGCCGCCCGGTGATCTCGAAGCCCTCCCAGGGGCTGTAGTCGGATTTCATGTTCTGCTCGGAAGCGCGCAGAACCCACTTCGCTCCCCGATCCCACACCACGATGTCCGCGTCCGCGCCGGGGCGGATGACGCCCTTTCGCGGGTACAGCCCGTAGAGGCGGGCGGGGGTTTCCGAAAGCAGGCGGCACATGTCGCCGGGCGAAATTTTCCCCGTGGCCACGAGCCGCGAATAGACGAGCGCCGGGCGGTGCTCGATCGACGGAAGGCCGTTGGGGATCTTTGAAAAATCCTCCGCGCCCAGCGCCTTCTGCAAAAGCGTGTAGCTGCAGTGGTCGGTGGCGATGGTGTCGATGTCGCCCGCCTGCACCGCTTCGATCAGCGCGTCCGCGTCGCTTCTTTTGCGCAGAGGCGGGGAGCAAACGTACTTCGCGCCGCCGAAGCCCGGTTCGAGGTAGCGCGCTTCGTCCAGCGTCAGGTATTGGGGGCAGGTTTCGACGAGCAGCTTGACGCCCCGGGCGCGCGCCTTTCTCGTTTCGATCAGCCCCGCCTCGCTGGACAGGTGCACGACGCCCGCCGGCGCGCCCGCCAGCTCCGCCAGGTACGCGAGCCGGGCGATTGCCTCGGCTTCGAGGAGGTCCGGCCGGCAGCGCGGGTGCTCCGAGGGGCCGAGGCGCCCTTCCGCCCGGGCTTCCGCAATCAGCCGGTTGATCACAGGGCCGTTCTCGCAGTGGCACCACGCGACGCCGCCGAGCGCCTTCATTTCGCGCAGGATGTCGAAGACCTGGTCGTCCTGAAGCCGCAGCGCGTCGTAGGCCATGTACACCTTAAGCGACGTGACGCCCGCGCGGAATACATCGGGCAGCTCCGCCTTGACGGCATCGTTCCAGTCGGTGACGGCCATGTGAAAGCCGTAGTCGGCGTAGCTCCTGCCGTCCGCCTTCTCGTGCCAGGCGCGAAGCGCCTCCGACAGGGTGCCGCCCCGGTTCTGGGTGGCGAAGTCGATGAAAGTGGTGGTTCCGCCGGCGACCGCCGCCCGCGAGCCGGATTCAAAATCGTCAGCGGTGACGGTGACGCCGTTATCCATGTCCATATGGGTGTGGGGGTCGATGAATCCGGGAAACAGAAGGCAGCCCCTGGCGTCGATCACCTCGTCGCCAGGGCCGGGCGCGATGGCCGGTTCCACACGAACGATCTTCCCGCCGTCGATGGCCACGTCGGCGCGGAAATCCTCCTCGGAATGAACGACGATGCCGCCCAGTATCAGCTTCATTTCATGTCCCTCACAGTCTCCATGAAGCGCCGCATCCTGCCTATTTCAGACTCGGGGCGCACGCGGAAGGAGCCGTCCTCCCGGATCACGAAGCCGGGATTCTCGCTCGCGTCCATATCGCGGTCTGTCTCAAAGCGCGTGAATTTTTCCTTGTACGGCGCGCTGTCGTAGGGGCAGAAGGTCTCGCAGTTGCCGCACTCGTTGCACAGCGCGTCGATGTGCAGGATCTGCTCGCGGCCGTCCACGACCACCACCTGATTGGCGCGGTTGGGGCACACGTCCACACAGTTGCCGCAGACGCTCGAGCAGCCCAGGCAGCGTTCGCGCTCGTTCTCCGGCTGGCCTGCAAATTTCAGGCTGGACCTGCGCGCGCGCAGCATTTCGGCGTTCAGCGGCAGCGCGTCCGCCTCTTCGGCGCCCAGGATCAGCCGCGCCACTTCGGCGGCGTCGGCGATGGCCTCGACCACCGTGGCGGGGCCGCGCCGGGCGTCGCCCACCAGGAACAGCTTTTCGCCCTGCCGGACGGCCGCGGGGCCGCGCTTCGGCACGCAGGCGCCCGCCGCGGAGAGAAGCTGACAGTCCGGCTTTTCGCCGATGGCGGCGACGACGGTGTCCGCCTGAACCTCCACCAGTTCGTCCGTGGGCACCGGCGCGCGGCGGCCGCTCTCGTCGGGCTCACCCAGCACCATGCGGCGGCAGGTCAGGATGCCATTTTCGTGGGACACCGGGGCCAGCAGCTCGCAAAGCTCCACGCCTTCCTCGGCGGCAAACTTCAATTCGTGCTCGTCGCAGGGCATTTCGCGCTTCGTGCGGCGGTAGATCATCGAAACCTTGTTCACGCCGCGCAGACGCATCGCCGCGCGGGCGGCGTCGATGGCGGTGTTGCCGCCGCCGACGATGGCCACCGAGGCGCCCGCTTCGATCTCGCCCCGGTTGTAGGCCTGCAAGAACTCCAGCGCGTCCACGGCGCAGCCCTTTTCAAGGTGCAGTTCGCCGCTGACCCACGCGCCGACGGCCAGCACCACATGGGTGTAGCCTTCGGAAAGAAGCGTGGTGGGGGACAGCACTTCGCTGTTCAGCCGAACCTCAACGCCCAACTTGTGGAGCATCGCCGCGTCCTTTTCGATGGACGCCTCGGAGATGCGGAAGCGCGGGATCGCGAACCGGACGATGCCGCCCAGCGCCGAACGCTTCTCAAACAGCGTCACCCGTGCGCCGCCGCGGGCTAGGAGGAACGCGGCCGCCATGCCGCCGGGGCCGCCGCCCACCACCGCGACGCGCTCGGGCCGGGTGGAGCGGGGGGACAGGTGCTGCATGAACTTTTCATAGCCGCGCCCTGCGGACAGGAGCTTGACCTCGCGGATCCTGATGTTCTCCTCGTAGAAGTTGCGGGTGCAGCTCTTGGTGCAGCGGTGGGCGCAGATGGTGCCGGTGATGAAGGGCAGCGGGTTTTTCTCGCAGATGACCGAGAGCGCCTCGCCGTACTCGCCCCGGCCGGCCAACTCCACGTAGGCGGGGATGTCCTGATGGATGGGGCATCCGTCGGAGCAGGGCGCCTGGTAGCAGTCGAGCAGCGGCACCTTCTTCGGCATCTTCGGGTGCGGCGCGGTTGTGGCGCGAACCCTGGGGTCGCGTCGGGCGTCCCGCGCCAGCGCGGCGAGAGCCGTCAGGTCCACGCGGGTGAAGGGCCGGTAGGCCATCTTCGAGAGGTTCTCGGCGATGGGCTTTAGCCGGTTGTAGCCGCCGGGCTTCAGCAGCGTCGTCGCCAGCGTGATCGGCCAGATGCCCGCGGCGAAGATGCGATCAATGTTCATCTCGTCCGCGCCGCCGGAATAGGATGCGCGCAGGTTTCCGTCAAAGGCGCGCTCGACCTTCTCCGCCAGCGAGACCGTCAGCGGGTAAAGGGACTTGCCGCTCATGTACATTTCGCCGCCGGGCAGCTCCCCGCGCACGATGTTGACCGGGAAGGTGTTGGTCAGCTTGACGCCGAACTCAACGCCCGTTTCCTCAGCCATCGCGCGGAGGCGCGAAATCATCGGCACCGCGTCTTCAAACTGAAGGTCTTCCTTAAAATGGTGGTCGTCGAAGGACAGCTCGTAGCCGAGGTTGTCCAGCGTCTTGCGGGCGAATTCGTAGCCGAGGAGCGTCGGGTTCATCTTGACGAGGGTGTTCAGCTTCTTTTCGGTGATCAGGTAGGCGGCGATGCGCTCAATCTCGCCCGCCGGGCAGCCGTGCAGCGTCGAAAGGGTAATCGAACGGCAGACCACCGGGCTGACGGCGTCCACATACGCCCGGTCGAGCCCAAGTTTTTTCAGGTTTTCAAGCGCCCATTTGCGGCACTCCGCGAACACACGAAGGTTCGACGCGTCCTTCAGACCCTCGATGAAGCGGTCAATCTTTTCGGACTGGATGCCCTTGAGGTCGTAACCGACGCTCATGTTGAAGGCGAAGCCGTCCGGGTCACCCAGGCCCCAGGCCTTGGAAATGAGCTTCAGCGCGTACCAGGCCTTGACGTACTCGTCCAGCGCCTCCGGTACCGTCAGTTCCGTGGACCACTCCACGTTGTAGCCCTCGTCGGCGGCCAGAATGCAGGGCTTTTCGACGGGCAGATCCTCGCCGTCCAGCGTCTGCACGGTTTTGAGTTCGAAATAGCGCGCGCCCGCGGCGTAGGCGGCGATGATGTTCTGCGAAAGCTGGGTGTGCGGGCCCGCCGCCGGGCCGAAGGGGGTTTCGATCTTTTCGCCGAAAATCGGCAGCGCGCCGCCCTCGTGACGGTAGAGGTCGTAGACGCCGAACACGCGGCCTTCGCGGCTGTAGCCGCTCATAAGATCGCCCATCAGAAGGGCGAAGGGCATCGGAATCATCCGGTCGGACATGGGCTTTACCTCCCTTCGTTGATGCGCGCCCAGAGCGCGCCCGCGGCCTCGCGGCACCTGGCATACAAAAGCGGCTTGTCCACGCCGGTGAGCTGGCGATCCTTCATGAGCACCTTGCCGTCGGCGATTGTCGTGGTCACCATTCGGCCGTTCATGCCGAACATCACGTGGCCGTTGATGTTGCCCGCCTCAAGCGGCGTGGGGGGCACGTAGTCCACGACGATCACGTCCGCTGCCGCGCCCTCTTTCAGTACGCCGATCTCCCGGCCGAACATCTTTGAGGCCATCTTCGCGTTGTTTTCAAAGAGCATCGAGGGGATCTCGGCCCACGCGGCGGACGGGTCCGCCAGGTTGTGCTTGTGCAGCAGGTTCCCAACCTTGTAGCTCTCCAGCATGTCGTTCGTGTAGCCGTCGGTGCCGAGGCCGATCAGGACGCCTTCCTGGAACATGCGGATCACCGGCGGGCAGCCGATGGCGTTGCCCATGTTGCTCTCCGGGTTGTGGCCGACCATGGATTTGGTCTCCCGGATCAGGTCGATCTCGGCCTCCGAAACGTGGGTGCAGTGGCCCAAAAGGGTATTCTCCCCAAGAATGCCGAAATCGTGCAAGCGGAAGGCGGGGCGCTTGCCGTGCTCGCGCAAGGAGAGCAGGACGTCGTCGATGCCCTCGGCCACGTGGATATGATAGCCCGCGCCGGGGTTGTGGGCGGCGCAGGTTTCGAGGGTCTTATTGGAAAGGGTGAAGGGCGCGTGCATGCCGAACAGCGCGGCAATCCTGCCGGATTCATCCTTTTTCGCATGCCTTATGAATTCCTCGTTTTCGAGGACGCCGGCCATCATCTTCTCCTGGCCGTCGCGGTCGGAGACCTCGTAGCACAGGCATGCGCGGATGCCCATCTCCTTCGCGCTGTCGGCCAGCTGGAACAGGCTCCCGGCGATTTCGCCGTAGCTTGCGTGGTGGTCGATCACGGTGGTGACGCCGTTTTCAATGGAGTCCACAAACGTCATGTCGGCGGACAGGCGGTTGTCGGGATTTTTGAGGTTGCGGTCCAGCGTCCACCAAAGGCCGTCGAGAATCTCGAGGAAGCCCTTCGCGGCGTACCCTTTGATGGCCATGCCCCGGGCAAACGCCGAATAGATGTGGTTGTGGGCGTTGATGAGCCCCGGCATGATGACGCCGCCCCGGGCGTCGATGAATTCAGCCCCGGGGTATTGGGCTTTGAGCGCGTCCAGCGCGCCCACCGCGGCGATTTTTCCGCCCTCGATGGCGACTGCGCCGTTCGCGATCAGCGGCCTCGCGGCCTCGCGCGTGACCACATACCCGTTTCCGATCAGCAGCATGGCTTCTCCTCCTTACGCAGGTCAGACGGTTGAAAACAAAAAAATCTGCGAATCCTGTCCGCAGATGGGAAAACTGCCGGCAATCCCATCATAAACAGGAAAGCCCGTGCGCAAAGCACTACCTCACAGCTCAGCATATTCTCTTTGGCCACATTGTATCATAGGCGTTTTGCGGCGTCAATAGGGTTTTTGAGCATTCTACAATTTTTTTGCGATCGTCTCGCATTCTTTGAATGCCTCCGGCGTGTCGCAGTCCAGCATCTCGAACGCACTTCCGGCCTCGACCAGGCGAACCCTGATCCCGGCGCGCTGAAGCGCCGCGCGTCCGGTTTCGCCGGGGGCCAGCGCCTTTAAATATGGAAGCGCCGCCGAAGGAAAAATCACCGGGTTTCCCGGAACGCCCCTGGATGACAGCCGGACCGCGGCGGCCGGGTCTTCCCGGAAGGCGGCGATCAGCCGTTCCACCGTCTTCCGCTCAAGAAGCGGCTGGTCGCCCACCAGAAACAGCGCGCCGTCCACGCCGCCCAGCGCCTTCGCCGCGAGGCGTATGCTGTCCCGCACGTCGGGATAATCGTGCAGAACGGCCTCAAGCCCCGCCGCCCGTGCGAGATACGCCACCTCCGGCCAGCGGGTTACCACCACCCGCCTCGAAAGCCCCTCCGGCAGACAATCAAAGGCGCGCGCAACCAGCGCGCGCCCCATAAAGTCGCACAGAAGCTTGTTTTCGCCAAAGCGCGCCGCCTCTCCGGAGGCCAGCACCGCGCCGCCGACGGTCAGCGGCATGGGTTCAGTTCGGGGGCGCCGCCCCCGAACCCCCGCAAGGGGGAGTGATTCCCCCTTGACCCCTCGCTTGAACTGAATATCATAAGGAATACTTCCTTGCCTTCTTTTCCCATGCGGATTTGCGCACAGGCCCCGCCGTTCCTTCCAATCGTTCCCGGCGGCGGTTCTTGCGCTCCCCGTCTCCCTCTTCCATCGTTCCCGGCGACATGCGCGCCGGGAACGGTTTCCGCAGCCAGTGCGCACACTGGCGGAGGAAACAATTCCTCAAGTCAGCGAGCCGCCCGAAACGCTTTGAGGTTTCAGGCGAGCGCAGAACCCTCGTCCCTCGCGCCGAAAGACCCGAAGGGGATTTCGGCGCAATCGTCAGCGAGCCGCCCGAAAACCCGAAGGGTTTCAGGCGAGCGCAGTTCTCACGCGGCGAAAACGCGCAGCGGGTTTCGCCGCAATATCATTGCATTAGATACCCCGTCGTCACCAATAGTACGCCGCCGCTGGGCGCCTGATAGCCGGTGTATTCGACGATGGTGTCCACGCCGTCGATCACCGTTTCATAGACCAGAATGCCGCGGGGCGGATCGCTCTCCGTATCGACGGCGGTGGAAAGGAATGTGGAGCCCTTGGCCTCGTCGTTGTACTCGGTAGCGAGCGCTTCTTCGTCCTCGAATTCGCCCAGGAGCGCTTCGGAATCGCCCTCCGGATCGTACTGGATGGTCATCCAGATGGACTTGTCTTCGTTCTCCAGCCGGATCATGTCGTCCTCCTCGGAGACGACGGACATGTTGTCCGGCAGGTACAGCGGCACGCCGCCGGTCTCGCCGTCGTACAGCACGCCGCCCTCGGCGTCGCCCTCGGAGTCCCAGTCGGACAGGTCCTCGTAGTAGACGTCGGTGAACTTGCCGCCCTCGACGGTGGCGACGTAGCTGAGCGTGGCGACCGTGCCTTCGCCGCTTTGATTCTCGTAATACAGCGTGACCTGCGCCTCGCCGTCGCCCGCGGGCGAGAACGAGAAGGTGTGGACGGGCAGCGCGCCGTCCTCCGACGCCTGGGTGGCATCGGTCCCCGGCGTGAGCAGGGCCTCGTCACCCATCTCGGCAACCCAGGCGAAGCCGGTGTCCGGAGCTTCCGGCAGCGCGATGGTCAGGTTCGATTCGTCCCATGTAAGCCCGCCGTCCTCCGGCACGAGCCAGATCTCGTCGCCAAAGATGTCGCCGGCGTCCTCAAACTCGGAGTCGAGGCCTTCGACCTCTACCTCTTCGGCAAACGCCGCGGGCAGAAGCAACAGTAGGAGAAGCGCCATAAGCGCGGCGGTCATTCGCTTGAACATGATTTGCCTCCTATTCTGTGAGCGCGTGGTGGCAAGCCACCATCCGCCCGCCTCGCTCGGCGAGCGGCGGCTCCTTTTCTTTGCAGAGGTCAGTCGCGTAGGGACAGCGGGGGTGGAACCGGCAGCCCTCGGGTGGGTTCAGCGGCGATCCCACCTCGCCGGTCAGGATCTCCCGCTCGCGGTGCCGGTTTTCCGGGTTGGGCAGCGGTACGGATTCCAGGAGGAACCGCGTGTAGGGGTGCATCGGGCGCTCATACAGTTTGCCGGCGTCGCCCATCTCGCAGAGCTTTCCCAGGAACATCACGCACACCCGGTCGGCGATGTAGCGCACCACCGACAGGTCGTGGGAGATGAACAAAAACGTCAGGCCGAATTCCCTTTGCAGCGCCCGCAGGAGGTTTATGATCTGCGCCTGAATGGACACGTCCAGCGCCGACACCGGCTCGTCGCAGACGATCAGCTGCGGGTTCAGCGCCAGCGCCCGGGCGATGCCGATGCGCTGCCGCTGTCCGCCGGAAAACTGGTGCGGGTAGCGGGCGTAGAACTCCGGCCGGATGCCGACCTTATCCATCAGCTCGCGCACGCGGGCCTCCTGCTCGCGGGGCGTGCCGATGGCGTAGGTGGCGAGCGGTTCCCGGATGATCTGGCCGACGGTCATGCGCGGGTCGAGGGACGCGTAGGGGTCCTGAAAGATCATCTGCATCCGGCGGCGGGCTTCCCGGAGCGCGTTCGGCGGAAGGGCGGTGATCTCCTCGCCCCCCATGAACACCCTGCCGGAGGTAGGCTCGATCAGCCGAAGGAGCAGCCGCCCCAGCGTGGATTTGCCGCAGCCGGATTCACCCACGACGCAGAGGGTTTCGCCCTTCCGGATCTCAAAGCTGACGTCCGATACCGCGTGTACCACGCCGCGCTTGACGGCGAACTCCTTGACCAGGTGTTCCGCGCGAAGAAGCGTCTCCATCACGCCTCGCCCCCCTTCTCGATCAGGAAGCAGCGGGCCTTGTGGCCGCCGCCCAGGTCGTAAAGGGGCGGCGCTTCCTTCCGGCAGCGGTCGCAGGCGCGGTCGCACCGGGGCGAGAAGCGGCAGCCCGCCGGCATCGCCGTCAGGGAGGGCACCATGCCGCGGATGCTGGCGAGGGGCTCGTCCTTTTTGCGAAGGCCGGGCAGCGAGTTCATCAGCCCCACGGTGTAGGGGTGGGCGGGGCTTTTGAACAGGGTGAACACGTCCGCCTCCTCCACCACCTGCCCGGCGTACATCACGTATACCCGGTCGCAGACCTCGGCCACGACACCCAGGTTGTGGGTAATCATTAGGATAGACGTGTCCTGTGCCCGCTGAAGTTCCTTCATCAGCCGGAGAATCTGCGCCTCGATGGTGACATCGAGCGCCGTGGTGGGCTCATCCGCGATCAAAAGGTCCGGCGAACAGACCATCGCCATGCCGATCATCACCCGCTGCCGAAGACCGCCGGACAGCTGGTGCGGGTAGGCGCCGTAGCGGCGCTCGGGTTCCGGGATTCCGACCTTCCGGAAGACGTCGATCACCCGGGCCTTCGCCTCGCGCCGCGACACCTTCTGGTGCAGGAGGATCGCCTCGCGCACCTGGTGGCCGACGGTCTTGACCGGGTTTAGGGACGTCATCGGCTCCTGAAAGATCATCGAGATCCGGTCGCCGGTGATTTTCAGCATCTGCGCGCGCGCGTACTTCGCAAGGTCCTCGCCGGCAAAGTCAATCTTTCCCGCGGTGATCCTCGCCATGTCGGGCAGGAGCCCCATGATGCTCATGGCGGTCATGCTCTTGCCGCAGCCAGATTCACCCACGAGGCCCACGGTCTCGCCGCGGCCGATCTTGATGTCCACGCCGTCCACGGCGTTGCCCGTGCCGCCGCGCATCCGAAAGGTGGTGACCAGCCCTTCGATGGACAGGAGCGGCGCGTTCGTGTTCTTATCCATTGTACCGCCCTCCCGTCAGGTTTTCAAGTAGGGATCCATCGCATCCCGGAGGCCGTCCCCGAGAAAATTGAAGGCAAGCGTGATTAACAGGATCGCGATGCCCGGCGCCAGCACCAGCCACGGGCACTGGTAGGCAAACTTCTTGCCCTGAGAGATCATGAGACCCCAGCTGGCCGTGGGCGGCTGCGCGCCGACGCCCAGAAAGCTCAGGCTCGATTCGGAGAGGATTGCCGCCGGGATGTCCAGCGTGAACAGCACGATCAGGCTGGGCACACAGTTGGGC